>JAPKEK010000171.1 GCA_028822125.1 Pseudomonadales bacterium
ACCAACCATGACCATCTGCTCCGCACCCTGCAATTGTTCAGTGGCCTGTTCGGCAAAATATCCTAACCTTTCGATATCGCAACGACCCTCACCTCGGGGCAACATGGGCGTAAAAGTATCACAGAAAATTCTCGCCCCGGTTGCTTGCGAAATCTGATTTGCTGATGCCAGAGCCTTCTCTGACAAGGCCAGATTGGACATCAGCAGGTAGGTCACCTTGCCATTCGAAAGCAGTTCAGCCGCTTTGCGAACAGCATCCTGACCTGCCTTATCAATTGTTGGCAACGCTTGTTTAGGCTCGGGTGCAACAGACTCATTCCAGGCACAGTCAGCCGGAATGATTAAAGTGGCAATTTTGCCCGGTTTTTCGTTAGACACTACAGCTGCTTCGGCCGCATCCTTCGGCAATGCCTCGGCGGTAGCCACACTCTTTACCCAATGGGAAACCGGCTTTGCCAAACCCACTACGTCGGAATTCAAGGGGGCATCATACTTCTTGTGATAGGTCGCATGATCGCCTATCAAATTAATGACACTCGAATTGGCCTTACGGGCGTTATGCAAATTAGCTGAGGCATTTGATAATCCAGGTCCCAGATGCAATAACGTAAGCGCCGGCTTGCCTGCCAATCGCGCATAGCCATCAGCAGCGCCAGAACAAACACCTTCAAACAAACTAAGAATAGACTTCATCTCCTGGCTTTTACCAATGGCCGCCACCATGTGCATCTCAGAAGTGCCTGGATTACTGAAGCAAACTTCCACTCCGTTATTGATTAATGTCTGCAACATGCTTTCTGCACCATTCATGGTGAATCTCCTTGTAACAATAATTTCAATGCTGATTAACTGGTTTCACAGTATAAAGGGTTTCTGTCGGCAAAGCGCAACAGAGCAGACACAGCCTAACTCGATAAAGCCTGGCTAACAGGCGTGACTGGCGCAGTCCGGTTAAAAAAAAGTGATGGCCAATAGACATCGCCAGCAACAGCCCTGAGCATTGCCGCCTGAGGCTCATTGGCGATCCGTGCCAAAGCCCGCGAAAAACGTAAATGCCCCGCTCTGGTTAACTCACCTTACGCGGCAGAGGGATGACTGGCAGCAAAAACCTGCCGGCCGGCAAGCCAGGTTTCAAGAACCTTAATCTTACCTATATTTGAGGCTAACACGTCCCTGGGATCTGACTCGAGAATGACAAAATCAGCAAATTTACCCGGTTCAAGTGATCCCACCTCATGATCTGAATGACACTGCCAGGCCGCATCGATCGTCATGGCACGCAGCGCAGCATCAACTGATACCGCCTCCTGCTCGGCTAATTTTATACCAGGTTCTTTCCATAAATCCCGGGTTACCGCATTCTGAATACATCTTAATGGTCCCATTTCTGTCACAGGCTCATCTGAATGCAAGGTCCAGCGGATTCCCTTGGCCTCACAGGCGGCCGTTCGATCCAGCAGATTTGCTTTTACCTCGCCGAAAACCCTGTCACGCATGGCATGCCCCCAATAGTAAACATGGCCAATTAAGAAGCTGGGGGAAATCCCCAGGGCAGCTATACGATCAATCTGTTCATCATGCAGGATAGAACAATGTTCTATCCGACACGGCTGATTGGTCAATAAACCCGATTCCGCCGCTGCCTCATAAGCATCCAGGGTATTATCGATGGCCTTGTCACCATTAGCATGTATAACCAGGGCCCAGCCCCTGGAAGCTCGGTCCATCACCATTTCGGTTAATTCCTTTGCCGGCACATAGGCAAGGCCTGCATCCTGCCGATGCAAGTAGGGTTCCCTCTGCAGGCCGGTAAATCCCTGATTAGAGCCATCGGATACAATTTTCCAGCCCACCACTCTGGCCATATCCGAACCACTATCACATTGAATACCAAGACTGTCCCATTTCTCCTGGAGCCGGTAACTCAGCGAATACCTGAGCCGAGCTGTCATGCTGCCGGAAGCAGCCAAGGCATTATATAGGTCTATTTCTTTGACACCCTGTACTGACCCGGTAGCCTGATCACAGAAAGTGGTTATACCCAACCGGTTGGCTCTTTCACAAATATCCAGTGTCGCACCACCAAGATCATAGTCATTCTGACCTTCATTAAAGCGCACCACGCTGGACATGGCCCCGCCACCTTTAAGGACACCGTTGGGCTCCCCGTTCTGCCAGCGACCATAAGGAGAAGCAGGATCATCCGGCGTGTCCCTGTCGATTCCCGCCATTTGCAACGCTACTGAATTACAATAAGCAAAATGCAAAGACGCGTTATAGACAAAAACAGGATGATGGGTGGAAACCTCGTCAAGCATATCAGCCGTTAGAAACTCTGGCCCTTCCTGAAGAGAGGGATCAAACTGTCTGGCCATCAACCATTGCCCTTGAGCAAGATTTTCTGCAAGTTTTTTAAGGTGGCCAATGGCATCGATGGTCTTAGTGAATCGATAGGGCCCAATATCTTCAAACCGGCCAATCGACGCAATGGGTAGAAAATGCATATGCGGCTCTATGAACCCTGGGAGAATGACCCTGCCTTTACAATCGATAATATTAGCTTCTGCATCAGCTGCAAGCGCGACTTCCTCCCTACTGCCGCAGGCGATGACTTTACCGTCTTTGATGGCTAAAGCTTCAAAAACAGAATGATTAGCATCCATTGTTAATACTTTTGCATTAACGATTACAGCATTACGAACCGGGCTATTGACCCTGTTTTTAGACTTCCAGAATTCCACAGAAGCCAGTTCTTCTTTAAAGGCCATCGTCTGACCTATGAAAGAAAATACGGGAGAACAGCAGGGACAGCCATGATTATCCGTCGATGGGGCTGCCCATTCCAGATCTGAAAAAGACTCAAAGGTTAAAGTGTCATCAAATAACATCGCTATCACTCCTGTACAAGGTTGTTGGTCCTAATCTGGATCTGGATGACCATGAGTGTGGTAGAATGGAGTGATGTCTGAACCGATAGAATTTGATAACTCCTACTGCAAACTTCCTCATTCCTTTTACAGCCATCAAAGCCCTGCTCCTGTTTCGGCACCTTCTATCATCGCGCTAAATAAACCTCTCGCCAAGGAATTAGGCATCGATTATCAATTTTTATCGTCTCCTGATGGCCTGAACATGTTGTCCGGAAATATCATTGTCGAAGGATCACGGCCCATTGCGACGGTTTACGCAGGTTATCAGTTCGGCAATTGGAATCCCCAGCTCGGCGACGGCAGGGCCATCCTGCTCGGTGAAGTAATAAGCGGCTCGGGCCACCGTTTTGATTTGCAATTGAAAGGATCCGGCCCGACCTTATACTCCCGAGGTGGGGATGGTCGAGCACCGCTGGGCCCAATCCTGAGAGAGTACATCGTCTCAGAAGCCATGCACAGCCTGGGCATTCCAACCACTCGAAGCCTGGCAGCTGTATCCACTGGTGACCCTGTGCAGAGAGAGACCCTGGAGCCCGGCGCCATCCTCACCAGAATTGCCTCGAGCCATATTCGTTTCGGAACCTTTCAATATTTTGCGGCAAAAGGCGACATCAAGGAATTAACGATGCTGGCTGATCATGTGATTTCAAGGCACTTCCCTGGCGCTCTGGAATCGACTAATCCCTACCTGGCGCTCCTTGACAGCATAATGAAAAAGATAGCTTTGCTAGTTGCTAAATGGCAGGGCTTAGGGTTCATTCACGGCGTTATGAATACCGACAATATGCTAGTCTGCGGTGAAACCGTCGACTATGGGCCCTGCGCTTTTATGGATGAATTTGACCCAGGTAAAGTGCTCAGCTCAATTGATTCAGCGGGCCGCTATGCCTACCAGAACCAGCCAGGGATAGCACAATGGAACCTGATGACCTTCGCCCAGGCGCTGCTACCACTGCTGGCAGACGCACAGGACGAGGCCATCGACCTGGCTAAAAATGTTCTTGAAGGCTTTCCACAGGAATACGCTGATCAATACAACGGCCTGATGGCCCGCAAGATCGGCCTGTCTCCAGACAATCCATCAGCAGCTGACCTGGTAACATCCCTGCTGCAGATTCTGCAAAGCCAGAATTCGGATTACACCCTGGCCTTTCGTTCGCTCATAGCGGTGATAGCCGGGGGCCCTAGTACTATCCACAATTCAAAATGGCGGGCTTGGACCCAAGACTGGCTCCAGCAGTTTAACCATTCTACCGATCGGGCTAATGCAGGCTCTATAATGAGCACGCTCAACCCCGTGTGTATACCTCGGAACCATCTCGTGGAAGCGGTCATTGAAGAAGCCCAGAGCAAGGGTAATTTCGAACCTTTCGATCAACTGTTGGCGGTGTTGCAACAGCCCTACGACCCCAAATGGCTGGATACAACCTATGCCAGAGGGCCAGAACCCGGCCAGGCAGTTTTACAGACTTTCTGCGGTACCTGAGCTTTTTAAGACCTGTCGCTGTTGTGAGATTAACCTGCCTCCAGGAAGATGACCCTGATCTTATTATCTGAAACTGCACTATCAGCCCTACATTACTACCAATGGGATAGGCAACCGATTAATACGACTGGCCTCAATAATCGCTCCCATCTACAATGTCCAGTGGTCACACCACAAACCGACAGCCTTTATGCACAACACACGAATCGGAATTGACCTTGGTGGCACAAAAATAGAAGCCGTGGCAATTAATGCAGCTGGCAATATTATTTATCAAAACAGGATCAGCACGCCCAGGACAAGCTACGGGGCGGTATTGCGGGCCCTGGAATCACTGATTCAAAAGCTCAGTGACGAAGTTAATCTGCCGACTTCAACACCTGTGGGCATGGGTACTCCCGGGGCGGTATCGCTGAAAACCGGTCTGATGAAAAACAGTAACAGCACCTGCCTGAATGGC
Source organism: Pseudomonadales bacterium (assembly GCA_028822125.1). Taxonomy (GTDB): domain Bacteria; phylum Pseudomonadota; class Gammaproteobacteria; order Pseudomonadales; family Azotimanducaceae; genus UBA9926. Next base: position 4,877 of record JAPKEK010000171.1, read on the forward strand.
CACGACCTGAGATCAGATCTCGAAGCCATTTTAAAACGTCCTATCCGGGTTGCAAACGATGCAGACTGTTTTACCTTGTCAGAAGCGATCGATGGTGCGGGCAAAACTGCCCCAATGGTGTTTGGTGTCATTCTGGGAACTGGCGTCGGTGGGGGTATTACGGTTAACCAGCAGCTGCTAGGCGGGATCAACGCTATCTCTGGTGAATGGGGACACAACCCGCTACCCCTCGACTCGCTATCCAGGGCTTCTGCTTTCCCATTCCAGAAAAATAGATCCTGCTATTGCGGTAAACGCAACTGCATCGAATCCTGGCTTTCGGGCCCTGCCCTGGCAAACAGTTATTTTGAATTAACCGGCCACCGGCTGAGCGCGGAGGAAATAGCTGCAAAGTTGTTAGTTGATCGCCAAGCGCAACTAACATTTGACTGGTATTGTGAAATGACCGCGCTGGCACTCTCACAGGTTATTAATATAGTCGATCCCCATATCATTGTTGTCGGGGGCGGCATATCGAATATTGAATATCTGTACGACGGCGTCGAGCGCTACTGGCAGCAATACGTTTTTTCTGACCAGACAGATACCCGCCTTTGCAAAGCCGTTCATGGCGATGCCGGTGGAGTCCGTGGCGCTGCGTGGCTATGGTAGCCACCCGATCGCTGACTGGAGCAGAATTGCATTTCAGGGAGATATTATTTATTGAAGTTGCAGGCAGGGCTCGTCACCATCTGCTGTGGTTACGAACGGACGCAGTAAACTGAGGACTTCCTCGCCTTCTTCTAACAGGTCATCGGCGGCCCCTTTGGTTTCAAAATTGAGCCGCACTAAATCCTCGGTCTTTGACTGTTTGAGGCTAAATCGCCAACCTCCTGCCATCCAAAAGGCCAAGCCATCAAATTGATCCACTCGATCAGCCTTTGAAGCATAGTGATTTTCAATACAACTAAATGCCCGGTTCACATCCCCTATGGATAAACTGATTTCCGCAGTACACCGCGCCACCTCTTGGCTTTGCTGTAC
>JAPKEK010000172.1 GCA_028822125.1 Pseudomonadales bacterium
GCTACCAGTACAATCACAGTCTGCATGAACACGCAGCAGTTGATTGTCGATAGATTCTTGTATCACGCAGGCCTGTTCGGCCTAGGTGATATTAATTGCCGCGACAGGTAAAAGCTGAATCAGCGCTTAATGCCCATGGATTTATAGAACCTTCATATCTCCAGGAATTTGATTCTGTTAAAAGCAGATTTCAACTATAGGAAACGGAGGTCATTACTTGATGTCACACATCAACCGATGTGCGAGCCATTAGGTTACATGTACTGGTGGTTTCCTGGAGGCCCTGCGACTTATTGTGAGCGTCAAAAGCCAGAGACAACGCTGCTCTACCGTACTGAGAGTATAGTTCTCTCGCGGTTTAAGTTAACAGCGACGTCAGTTTTATCAACTAAATGCCATCACTAACTGCCATCGTTGTCCGAGTAAAGCCTCAAATTCGATGTTTACCCTGACACCTTACTCCGGCTCCAACACGGGTACTGAGGCCTTTACTGGTATTGTCGGTGTACTGTTAGCTGAAACTATGTGTAGGATACCCACAGAGCAAGAATCTAGAACAGGAATTTATGATGAGCGACTTCACTGGGAAAAACATCGTTATTACCGGCGCTGCTTCTGGCATCGGGGCTGCAGTTGTCAGTCGTGCGTCTGGACTCGGCGCGCAGGTAGTTGGGCTGGATATCAATGAAAGCATGGGCGAATCGATTGTCAGAGAACGGGGTGGGCGATTCCATCGCTGTGACGTCAGCGACTTAGCCAGTTGGGAAGAAACTGCCCGCATGCTGGGTGAAAGTATGGGTGCAATAGATCATTTGCACCTGAATGCAGGTATTCAAATTGCACCACCGGAGGCTAGCATAGCTGAATATCAATTCAGCGCAATGACGCCGGAGCGATATAAACGCTTGACTGGCGTAAACATCGATGGTGTCGTTTATGGTCTACATCATCTTCTGCCACTCATGCGCGATGGTGGCAGCATTGTGGTAACTGGGTCGCTTGCCGGCATTGTGCCTTACGGTATTGACCCTCTGTATTCAATGACTAAACATGCTATTACCGGACTGGTTCGAAGCCTGAAGGCTGAACTCGGCACAAGGCAGATTCGCATTAATGCGCTCTGTCCTGGCGGCATTGATACAGGTATCATCCCACATGATCAACGGACTGAAGAGGCCGTTTTCATGACACCGGGAAATGTAGCGGACGAAGTGCTGATGCTGTTTACCACTGAACAAAGTGGTGCCACCTGGGCCAAGGTGAGCGAGGCTAAAGCCGCGTGGGTCATGCTTGCACCAGGGCAGAAAAAGCAGTCTGGCTAGCCGTCCGCTATTGGCCGCTTTCAGCAGGCCATAATCTCAAACCTGGGTTTGGTCAAACCCGGTTATGATCGTTCAATTGGACAGATTACTAAGCGCGGGCCGAGCACAGGGGCAATGACGTCGCCAATCTGGATCTAGATAACAATGGAAACCTGCGGGTGATTGCTGAACAGTTAAGTGGCTGCAGCCCTGCAAAAAAAATTACTTGCAGCTTCAGGTTTCCTTTGCGGCCATTGGTTTCCTAAACCCGGCAAACTGCTCTTTAATTCGAAAAGGTAAGGCTAACATGGCCGGGGTAGTCACCAGGGTCAAAATAGAGGCAAAGGCCATACCCGAAACGATTGCTTGCGAGAGAGGCACCCACATCGAAGAAAGCATGCTGCCGTAGTTAATGGTTCGATTTAGCAGGTCGATGCTGAAATTCATGGCCAGGGGTAATAGTCCAAAAATCGTGGTCAGGGTCGTCAGGATAACGGGGCGCAGTCTTTGGGTTCCTGTACGTATGATTAGCTGAATATAATCCGCATCAGGGTGGGCCTTGCGCAGGTGGTTAAAGGTATCAATCAATACGATGTTGTTATTTACAACAATGCCTGCCAGAGCCACGATGCCGATCCCGGTTAATAAGGAACTAAAGGGTCGACCTGTAATTAAGAGTCCAAGCAGGACGCCCGCAGTTGACATAACAACGGCAAATAAGATGAGGCCAGACTGGTAAAAACTATTGAACTGAGTCACCAGCAGTACAAACATCAGTAGCAGCGATAAGCCAAAGGCGATCAGCACAAAGGCCTGAGATTCCTGCTGGTCTTCGTTTGCACCTCGAAATGTAATATCCAGGTCAGGATCGAATGCCTGGTTTTTTAACCACGATTGCATTTCCTTGACTTTGTCGTCAGCCAGGACGTCAGGCATGACATTGGCTCTAATGAATTCAACCGGTATTCCGTTGGTTCGCTGAAATGTATCGACATTTGCCACTGCTTTGCGAACCACAAAGTTAGAAATGGGCACCATGCCATGCTGGGTTGATACTTTGAGTTCATCGATCGCACGTATGCCCCGGTATTCCTGTGGATAACGAACACGAATATCAACCGCGTCATCGGCCCGGTCGGGGCGGTACTCGCCGATCTTGATCCCAGCGGTAACCAATTGCACCACGAGTCCAACCGAACTTACATCCGCGCCAAAAAGTGCGGCTTGGGCTCGATCAACCGCTAGCTGCCATTCAAGCCCGGGTAACGATTGGGTGTCCTCAATATCTCTCAAGCCTTGAACGTTGTCCATGTAAGCTCTAACCTGTTCTAGAGCCGGTTCGAGCAAATCTCGATTGTAGGATGTAAGCTGCACTTCTATGGGTTTGCCTTGTGGTGGTCCGTTCTGCATTTCGTCTATTTCAATAGTAAAGCCGGCCAGCTGACTGGTCTTGCTTCTGATTTCCTCCAGAATAGTTCTAGCTGAACGGGCGCGATCACCCTCAGGCAGCAATTCAATGAAGATGGTACCGATCCGATCGCCGGCACCCCGGGAAGCCCCGCCGGGGAGACGGGTCCAGGTGTTGATGGCGGCTATACCGTTAACATTTACCACGATGTTCTCAACTTCTGTGACCAATGCGTTGATCTCAATTGCAGACATATTGCCGCGGGATTTCACGTCCAAGGACGCATATTGAGGTTCGGCATCTGAGTAGAAGATAATACCCTTACCGAATTGGCTATAAGCCATAAAACTAGCGACTAGTATGCTGAGTGTTGCTAGAAGGGTTATCCATGGGCTGCGACTACACCACCACAGAATCTTGGCATAGATACCGACAATTCCTGGCAGCGAGCGCGGGTCACCCGTTTCCATTGTGTTTAGATTATCCCGAAACTGCTCCTGGTCTGCGCCTGCCCGTCCCAGAATGGCGCCGACCGCGGGTCCAAAGAATAATGAGTAGATGAGGCTACCTGCAAGCACTGCAAAAACAGTAATAGGCAGATAACGCATGAATTTTCCAACCATCCCTGGCCAGAACATCAATGGTAGAAAAGCTGCTAGCGTAGTGGCAATAGAGGCTGTAACGGGCCAGAACATTCGCTTTGCAGCGGTTGCATAGGCCACTCTGCGATGATCACCTTTGAGCATCCTGCGGTCGGCGTATTCTGTTACTACAATGGAGCCATCTATCAGCATCCCAAGGGCCAGCAACATGCCCATCATCACCATAAAGTTATAAGTAAAACCAATGACATAGAGAATGGATAAAGCAAACAGCAGGGACATGGGAATTCCCAATCCCACGATCAAGCCTGACCGCAGCCCCATAGCCGCAACCACGATAATCATGACCAGTGCGAGCGCGGTAAGGATGTTACCTTGAAGTTCATTAATCTGTAGCAGGGCAAAAGGAGCCTGGTCCTGAGTATAAAAGATATCAATCTTTCCCGGAAGGTTAGGCCGGGCTTGTTCTACTATAGCTTTGGCCGCATGCACCGTATCAATGATATTGGCATCCGCTCTTTTAATGACATTGACTGAAATAGCGCGGCGTCCATTGACGCGCGCATAGCCGGTTCGATCTTTGAAACTACGCCGAATGGTAGCCACGTCTTTTAACGTGATCACGGCGTCTGCGCTGGTTATTACAGGTAGATCATATAAGTCGGCAGCGGTTTCGATGATACTGGGTACTTTCAAGGAGAAGCGGCCCTCCCCGGTATCCAGACTGCCGGCAGGGACCAGGCGATTGTTTCGGGCTATAGTTCTTATCAGGTCTTCGCCCGAGATCTGATAAGCCTCAAGGGCAATAGGGTCAATAATCGCTTCGAGTACTTCCTCACGTTCGCCCTGGAGTTCAGCTGTCATTACATCGGGTATCCCCTCGATGGCATTACGAACGCCAAGCGCAGCGTGATACAACATTCTTTCTGGTACATCATCACCGACAAAATTGATTTGGAGAATCGGGAAATCAGCAGTGGTCTGTTCATTGATGACCGGCTCTTCTGCTGTGCTAGGCAATTCCGCGCGGGCCCGATCTATGGCTTGCCGGATATCTATTAAGGCCTCATCTACATCGTGATCTGCATCGAATTCAATCAGAATAATGCCGTAATTTTCGGTCGCATAGGAGGTCATTTCCTCAATCCCCTCGAGGCTGCGAAGCTCAACCTCCATGGGCATCACTAGAAGGCGTTCGGCATCTTCGGGGGAGATTCCTTCGTTAAAGACCATAATCTGAAAAAAAGGCACCGTAATATTCGGGTCACTTTCAATCGGAATGGCTCGAAGGCTGGCAAACCCAGCTATGAAGACCATTGCCATGAGCAGTAGCGATGTTCGACTGCGATTAACAGCAGCGTCAATCAATCCATTCATGGCTTAATATCACTTGCTGCCAAGGGCTGTTTCTGTAGCGGTGACAATTGTCGGGTGGTAACCACTTCTCCGGGGATGACTGACTGCTGGCCAACGACAATTAGATCAACGACGTCTGGTAAACCGGATACCCAGATGCCATCGGTCTCATCGCTAATGATCTCTATTGCATGAAAAACAACAACCTTGCCTGACGTTACCGTGCGGATACCGCTGCGGCCTGCGTCGTCCAGAACGAGCAAAGCAGGAGAGACTTTGTGGGCTCTGACCCGTTCGACTGGAATGCGAATATTGGCTGTGATTCCACTGGGAATGTTGAGTTTTGAATTGTCGAATTCAATTTCTATGGGGTAGGTGCGGGTCCCCGTTTTAGCGGTTCTGCCGACGAAGGTCACCTCACCTTGAACTAAAGCGCCGCTGATCAGCTGCCCGGTGGCATCCAGTCCAGATTCTAATGTACCAAGATCACGCTCGGTTACCTCACCTGTCAGTAGCATCGGGTCTAGATCAACTAAAGTGACGCAAGCGGTTCCCGGTGAGACATATTCCCCGAGTTGCATGTGGATATCCTCGACGATGCCGGCAAAAGGCGCTCGAATTATCAGCCGATCTTTTTCCAGAAGGCGTCTCTGAACGCTTGCTTCAGTCGCCATCAATCTGGCTTTGGCTTTGGCTATATCGATCTCAGATTGCAGCCTTTTACTGACTAGCTTCTGGCTCGCCTCATAGTCTAGTTGTGCCTGGTCTCGCGCAGCGGCGGCTTCCTGAATATTGGCGTTTCGATCTTCTACGGAAATTCGGCAAAGGATACTCCCCTTGCTGACGTTGTCGCCACGCTCTACCCGACGTTCGATCACCAGACCACTGGTCTGAGACTGAACCACGATAGATCGTTTGGCCTGGGTTTTCCCGCGAACCGTTAATACTCGATCCTCGAGGGTCGAATGACTTGTTAGAATACGAACCCGAGTTGCTGGTTGTTCCTCAGCGATAGCATTGAGCCGATGATTCAAGTCAGTAATATTTTCGGCTGGTGGGGCGGGACGATCGCTGAGCAAACCAGATCCAATCCAGAGTGAAACCACGACCGCAATGAGCAGGGCAGTAAGATAAGTTTTTCGCATGCGAGTGAATGTACAGTTCTGTGCAGAAATTGCCAACCATAATGAGATAAACGGAACGATTTTTGCGAAATGTGACAGGAGAAAG
>JAPKEK010000173.1 GCA_028822125.1 Pseudomonadales bacterium
CAAAAACCGGTGGCTTGCTCTTATCCGTGAGTTAACAGGCACCGGGCCCGGAAAGCGAACTCTTTCAAGCCCATAGTTAACGCCCATAAAAACACCTTCGAGGGCTTCGGGTTTCAACACCGGCACACTGCTTCCCAGATGAACAATTAACGATAAAGTAAGAAAACCGTGTGCTATGGTGGTCTTGTAGGGTGACAACTGAGCCGATTTCTCTGGATCAATATGAATAAACTGATGATCTAAAGTGGCATCTGCAAACAAATTAATGCGCGCCTGGTCTACTTCAAACCAATCACCGACACCTTCTTGCTGCCCCTCTATAGTTTTAAATATTGCAAGGGCTTGTTGGGCATAATCGGACATCGTGCTGCCTCCTGGGAAATTGCTGAGTTGAATGTTTTCAGTTTACCACAATCTGCTTGCTCAGGAGGCTGATCAGTAGCGTGCGCCGGCTGCATGGTTTATCCTACTCGACGACTGTCTGCAACCGCATGAATCAGAGGCAGGCTCTGCCTTATCATGAATAACCCGGAATGAGGAATTCAGTATGACAAAAGAGGTCTACATCGCTGCCGGTGCTCGAACTCCCATGGGAGGCCTGCAAGGAGACCTTGCCTCGCTCACCGCTGTCCAACTTGGTTCAGTGGCTATAAAAGATGCTGTAAAACGCGCCGGCCTCAACGGAGAGGATATTGACGAGATCATCATGGGATGTGTTCTTGCCAGCGGCTTGAGACAGGGGCCCGCCCGCCAGGCAGGCATTGATGCGGGCATTCCCGTTAACGTGGGCGCGACCACTGTCAACAAACTCTGCGGCTCAGGAATGAAAGCCACTATGCTGGCGCATGACCTGATAAAGGCAGGCACTAATAACATTATGGTCGCCGGCGGCATGGAGAGCATGAGCAATGCTCCCTACCTTCTACCAAAAGTGCGCAATGGCATGCGCATGGGCCATGGCGAGATTCAGGATGTCATGTTCACTGACGGCCTGGAAGATGCCAAGACCGGCAAACTGATGGGCGCGTTCGCGCAGGAAGTGGCTGATGATCATCAACTCACCAGAAAAGATATGGATGACTTCGCCATCTCCTCACTGCAAAAAGCAGTCACCGCCATTGAAACCGGCGCCCTGGATGCTGAAATTGCAGAAGTCTCTATTAAAGATCGTCGCGGTGAACGCATCATTAGCTGTGACGAACAGCCCGGAAAGGCAAATTTGGATAAAATTCCCAAACTCCGACCTGCCTTTAAGACGGATGGTACAGTGACAGCGGCAAACTCCAGCTCAATATCAGATGGCGCCTCGGCTCTTATCCTGGTTGACCAGGAAACACTGCAGCAACGTGGCCTCAAACCCATGGCTAAAATCATCGCCCACAGTACACACTCGCGTCATCCTTCAGAATTTACGCTGGCACCCATTGACGCCATTAAGAAAGTTCTTATTGCGGCTGAATGGCAAAAGCAGGACGTGGACCTGTTTGAAATCAACGAGGCATTCGCCATGGTCACTATGCTGGCTCAGCAGGAACTGAGCATCGACCCGGCAAAAGTGAATATTCACGGTGGCGCCTGCGCCCAAGGGCACCCCATAGGATCTACAGGATCACGAATCATCGTCTCGCTGATGTATGCTTTGAAGCGTCTGAACAAAACTCGCGGAATTGCTGCTCTGTGCATCGGCGGCGGTGAAGCCACAGCAATCGCCATTGAGATGGTTTAGATCCCCGAAAATGCAACTAAACGCCCTGTGTTTTCTCAAAAAACGGCTGGTTAGTGTAGATTTCAGATAAAGGAACCGTCTACAATTTATTGCTTTTGAAGCAACTAGGAATTACATCGTGACAAGTCTGCCGGTTATTGTAGGATTTGGAGGTATTAATCCCGCTGGACGGAGCTCAGGTCACCACGCTTATCGACGTATGGTTTTCGATAAATTACCGCAAAGCAAATCCCAGAACACGCTGAAAGCGCTGGCATCACTGATGAACTGCCCGCTTGATGAGGCCCACATTCTCGAACACACGCTTATCCGCAGACTGGAGAAGAATCTTTTTGATCCAGCAGACATCCGCCTTAATAAATCAGTCCAGATGGGCCCCGCTGGAAACAAGCCGATTGAATTCACTATGAAACGCAGCCAGTTGCCTGCCAGAATTTCACCAGAATGGAAAATCTCAGATGCCGGCAATGGCCGGGTCCTGATCAGTACTCAACAACCCCTAGATGTTCTGTTACCGGACGCAAGACAATCCAAAGTAAATTCTGCCGGGCAACTCCCCACAGGATTTGATCCCGAATCCCTTTATCAGAGTCGTAATCACCCCCGCGGACTGCAGCTCACAGTCTATGGAGCTTCCGATGCGATTCAGTCCCTGGGTATTCCGTGGCAGGAAGTGAAAAACAGAATTCCTGCAGATCAGATTTCTGTCTACGCTAGTAGTGCCATGGGGCAACTCGATAACAATGGTTCTGGCGCAATGCTGCAAGCAACCATGCTGGGGAAGCGGGTAAGCTCGAAAAATTGTGCGTTAGGGCTGGCCCAGATGACAGCTGATTTTGTCAATGCCTATGTCATAGGTAGTGTTGGTTCGACCGGGGCTAACGTTGGCGCCTGCGCAACTTTTCTCTATAACCTGAGGCAAGGTATCCAGGACATTCGGTCGGGAAAATTCAGAGCAGTCATCATAGGCTCCAGTGAAGCACCCTTAACGCCAGAAGTGATTGAAGGTTATCGAACCATGGGAGCACTGGCTGAAGATGATGCCCTGGCCAAGATGGGTCCCCTGAACCATCAACTGGCTTGTCGCCCGTTTGGAGACAATTGCGGCTTTACTCTGGCAGAAGCTTCACAATTCCTGATTTTATTTGATGATGAACTGGCTATGGAAATGGGTGCTAACATTTACGGCTCTGTAGCCGACGTATTCATTAATGCCGATGGTTTCAAAAAATCTATTCCAGGACCGGGTATTGGTAACTACATTACCGTTGGCAAAGCCATGGGCACCATTAAATCCATGCTGGGCGATCAAGCCTTACAGCAGAACACTTACATGCAGGCGCATGGTACCGGCACACCGCAGAACAGGGTGACCGAGTCTCACATATTCAATGAATTAGCCAAGGTCTATGGCCTGTCCAAATGGCCGATTACGGCCATCAAGGCCTATATCGGCCATTCCCTTGCCTGTGCTTCTGGTGATCAAATAGCATCTTCTCTGGGGGTTTGGCAAGATGGCATCATTCCAGGCATAAACACGACACCTTCTCTGGCCGAAGATGTGCATAGCAGTCACCTGAATTTTCTCCTGGAACATACCGAGATTGACCCCACAACAATGGCGGCGACACTGATCAACTCAAAAGGTTTCGGCGGCAATAATGCCACTGCTGCCATTCTCTCTCCTACCGTCACTAAATCAATGTTGCAAAAAAGATACGGTAATAAGCGTTTCGCTGATTATCAGCACAGGCACCAGAACGTCCTCGCAGCCACCCTTGCCTATGACGAGAAAGCCATTGCAGGCAATACTGAACTCATCTACCAGTTCGGCCTGGGTGTTGTTGAAGGCGCTGACCTAACCATCGAAGCGGATCATATATCCATTCCCGGCCAGGAGAAAAAAATTGACCTGACCGCCATCAACAGCTACATAGATATGACTTAGGTAATCTCCCGGGTGCTGCGGAAATCAATCTCCGGCCAGCGCTCCTCGGTTAAAGTCAGGTTTACCCGGGTGGGCGCCAGGTAAGTCAGATGACCGCCGCCATCCACCGCCAGATTACCCGCTGCTTTTCTTTCAAACTCAGCCAGCCGCTTTGTATCAGAACTGGAAATCCAGCGCGCCGTACTGACACTCACGGGTTCATAACCACAATCAACCTTGTACTCTTCCTTTAAACGAAATGCGACCACATCAAACTGCAGAATTCCAACAGCGCCGAGGATCAGGTCATTGGATGCCTTGGGCATGAAAACCTGCGTTGCACCTTCTTCTGATAATTGGGTCAAACCCTGCCTGAGTTGTTTACTCTTGAGAGGGTCTTTCAATTTTACCCGGCGAAATAGCTCAGGGGCGAAATGAGGAACCCCGATAAAGTTTATTTTCTTGCCGGAAGTAAAAGTATCCCCTATCTGAATAGTCCCGTGATTATGCAATCCTATAATGTCGCCGGAATAAGCCAATCCAGTTGTCGACCGCCCCCCGGCAAGAAAGGTAACCGCATCTGTGACTTTAACGCTTTTGCCTATACGGACATGATGCATCTTCATACCCTGCTGGTAACTTCCCGAACAAATTCGCATGAACGCCATACGGTCCCTATGCTTCGGGTCCATATTCGCTTGAATCTTGAATACAAAGCCGCTGAACTCTGTATCCTTGGGATCAATGGGCTCAGCAGTAGTCAGTCGCTGGATGGGCGGAGGAGCAATCTCAACAAAACCATCCAGCATTTCCATTACACCGAAATTACGCAATGCAGAGCCAAAATACACAGGCGTCAATTCACCCTTCAGGTAGCGCTCCTGATCAAATTCATGGGACGCCCCACGTACCAGTTCTATCGCCTCTACAAGTTCTTCCAATTGATCGCCTAAGAACGATTCTGCTTCTGCACTGTGAATACCGCTTATAAGATCATGTTCAGCTGCTGGACCTTCGGTTCCACGCCTATAAGGATAGACAACGTCCTCATACAGATGGTAAACCCCCTTAAACCGACTTCCAGCCCCTATCGGCCAGGTCATCGGGGCACAATCGATTTTCATAATCGATTCCACCTCGTCCAGTAGATCTATGGGATCGCGTATCTCCCGGTCCAGCTTGTTAATAAAGGTCAGTATGGGTGTGTCTCGTAAGCGACACACTTCCATCAACTTTAATGTTCTCTCCTCCACTCCCTTGGCACCATCGATTACCATCAATACTGAATCGACTGCTGTCAGAGTCCTATAGGTATCTTCAGAAAAATCTTCGTGACCGGGTGTATCGAGAAGATTCACAACATGATCGGCATAGGGAAACTGCATCACCGAGGTTGTCACAGAAATACCCCTTTGCTTTTCCAGTTCCATCCAATCGGACGTTGCATAACGATCAGATTTCCTAGATTTAACCGTACCGGCCAACTGAATGGCCTTGCCTAATAACAGTAGCTTTTCGGTGATGGTGGTCTTACCGGCATCGGGGTGAGAAATGATAGCAAAAGTCCTGCGCCTATCAACTTCACTTGCAATCATAACTGGGGTCTCTTTCTGGAGCCTGCATTATACCGACCTGCGCAGGATTATGTCGGTCTAGATGAGCTCTTTCGCCATAACCAGGGCGTCTTCTCTTACCGTTTCTCCAGGATAGTAACCTTTGCGGCGACCAATTTCGTTGAAACCCAGGCTATCGTACAAGGCACGAGCCACTAGATTGGATGGCCTGACTTCCAGAAAAATACTGTTAAGCCTGCGTCGCTTTGCCCTGCTAAGCAGGTGCAGAGTCAGTTTTCGGCCCAGACCTTTACCTTGTTGCGGCTCGCTCACACAAACATTCAGAAGATGACCTTCACCTGCCCCAGTCGACAGGATACCGTGACCAATAATTTTTTCCTGTAAAATCAATAACCAGCATTCTGCATGCTGTTTCAGGCAATCGCGGAAAATACCTTCACTCCAGGGCTGATAATAGCCCGCCTTTTCGTTATTCATCACGGCGGGTAGATCTTTTAATTTCATGGCCCTAAACTCGGTATCAGCTACCATCGGGGTTTAACCTGATAAAAGTCAGGTCCTCCCAGAATTTTCTTTTTACTGCCGCACTGTTCTGGAATTCAACCACATTATCAATATGCAGACTGTATCCATTC
>JAPKEK010000174.1 GCA_028822125.1 Pseudomonadales bacterium
AAGACCAACCGTTCCCTGTATCAGCGCGCACATCGGTTTGCCTTCAGAGCGTCCATAGCCATGGGCCATATCAACCGCCGATCCTTCGTGCAAAGCAGATATGACTTCCGGCATGCTGTTCGGGTTGTCGCCGTAGTTAATCAGTGATTCCTGCAAACCTTCAAAACTTGAACCTGGATTGAGTGCTACATACTCGATTTCAAGGTCTGTTAACACCTGAACCATTAAGTCTGAAGCAGCTCGCCTTATACTCTGGACCGGTTTAGGCGGCACCGAGCTACCCACTTCCCGCTCCATTTTTTGCTCGCTGGGCGGCGTCGATTTCGGTTGATTCTTATCCGATATTCCAGAACTGCCAGCTAATGCTGCCGGTGCCAGTACCGTTGTGGCACCACCGACAACACTCGCACCGATAAATCCCCTTCGGCTGATTCGGTTACCCTTATCCGCTGGTGTATTCGAGCGCTTATTTGCCATTGTTCGTGTCCCTGCCTGTTTGTGTCGGTCACCCGGTTCTGAGTGATACGTTGTACAGAAGTAAACTATGCAAAAGTGAATCCCACCAATCTCATCCTGCCGATCATTAGTAAACGTAATTGCTGCTGGTAGCCTACTGCTGAGTTAATATATTTTTCGGTCTGCCATCGGTACAAGAAATCCGCTAGCCTGAAATCATCATAAGAAATATTCGCGCATAAAGCACCCCGTGTCCGATAATTGTCATTCGTTGCATTACAATGCTCGATTCACAGAGCAGCTTTTATAACCGACCCCTTACCGGTTTGCTTTTCGGCATGAACAGACCTGGTGCTGCCAGATCGATCAGGTGTTTAAGTACGCGCCGTTATTTAACGGTTTATTACCATGAGCAGGATATGCTTCAGGCATGAACAATGCCACAGGCGATGCCGATTTCCGGCGCAACCGAGTACACATCTAATGACGGTCTGGCTCCACCACAGGCTAAATGGGCAGCTGTAGCCGCTATCCATGTCTGCAACTCCATTGATCCAATACCCCCGGCTTGTACGAGGAGATCCTGGTCCCAGTTCAGGTATTCACTTAAATTTCCCTCAAGGAGTACCTCTAGGAAGCGACGATCACTTACCTCATTTAAGCGCATGTCCGCGGCGGTACGTTCGCCACGGGTGATCATGCTGGCACCCTCATGATGCATGGTTTCCAGTCGCTCTAGCCACTGCTCAGATGTCATGGATAGCGGGTCCCTGCCGCCTGAAAGCTGCCATGCCATGACCTGCGTCTCGCCTTCGCCAAAGGCTGGGTAATAGCGGGTGGGATGATGCGACATGCCCCCGGATGCCAGAAAAAGAACGCGTTTGTCCAGGCTACTGGCAAATTGACCTAACATTTCACCCAGTAACATTGTCCGGCTAAAAGGTACAAAAGGTTTGGTGATGCAATTAATAAAAATGGGAATAGTAGGTATTTGATCAAGGCCGCCGGTCATTACCTTGAGCGTCTGTGAGAAACCGTGATCGATGATCATTTGATAAGAAACAGCAGGGTCAAGGCCATTGGATCGCAGGTGTTCAACGGCCCCCAATGCAATATCCTGCGGCACATCAACCTTACCGGTGAATCCACCGATATCGGCCGCCGCATTGGCAGCTAGGCCAATGCAGAAAGCAGGCATGTTATTAAGAAAGAAACCGTTGAAGTGATCACAGCCGAAGATGAAGACGAGCTCGGGATCATAATCTTCAACAAACTTTCGGCTTGTCTGGAATCCTGCTTGAATTGCATCCCACTCAGCCGGCGCTTTGTCGAAACAATACAGCAAGGGACTATGTGAGGAGCAGACTAGCGCTGTGGGCATAGAGCCTCCATTCAGTTTTGTGAGCATCAGACTGTTACAACGGGTCTATTATTCAACAAAATCCACTAATAGGTGAACAACATATACGTTTTAGCTTCATCTTCAAACCTGGATTGACAGAAAGGAGGTGGAATAATCCATTAAAAAAGTTGAATTTGCATATCAATAATTGATATTTTATAAAATAATCTATCTCATATAGGCTGTTTATGGGTTACTCTGGAAACTATGATTACCAACCTATACAGGTAAAATAGAATACAGGGTACTTAACACAGAGGTGATGTTTGCTTGTGAATCCACACCGTCAGGCCCGGGTTATTTAGACTATGATTGGGTCTGTACAGAGCTACTAATTCAAGGAGTTCCCGATGCGTTTTTTGGCAAAACAGGTCTTTTGCAGTGTGCTTTATATCAGGGGCATCGCAGTCGTTTTCTTTTTAACATTGCCGGTGCAGTTTGCCAATGTATACGCGCACCATTCACATGCCAATCTCGATAGAACCAAGGTGATAGTCAATAAGGGTACAGTCGTTAAGTATGGTTGGAGTATGCCGCACGTGTATATCAAGGTAGATGCGGCTAATCCTGAAGGCGAGATTGTCCGCTACAGCATAGAGATGATACATCCTCCAGGTATGCTGGAGAGAGGCTGGACCAGGAGATCGCTGAAAAAAGGCGACGTGATAAGCTGGAGTGGATCAAGGGATAAAAACCCAGAGCGATACTACTCAGGTTTGAACTGGCTGGAAAAATCCGATGGCACCAGACTGACGTTGAAGCTCCACCCCGAGGTTGTTATGCCGTCTAAAGACTTTTCTGGCTTGTGGTCCAGGCATTTGAGTGTTCCCAAACGTTATCTACCGCAGGATGACTGGCCCTTTACAGCATTGGCAAAGGAAAATATTGACAACTTTGATGGCAGCCAGACCCCATTAACCGATTGCGTCAATCCTGGCCCACCCAAAGCAACCATCCTGCCCTATCCCATGAAGATTATCCGCAATAGCGATAACACCATGACGATCATCTATGAGGGAAGAAATATTCCCCGTACGATCTACTTTGATAAAAACCGTGTGGCAGGGGAGCGTTCGGTGCAGGGTCACTCTATTGCATGGTTTGAGGGTGAAGAATTAGTTATTGAAACTGATAATTTTGTTGCTGATCGCTGGGGTACCTATACCGGGGTTGATTCAAGTGATCAGAAACACTTGGTGGAACGTCTGTCTTTGTCCGATGATGGGCTGGCTATTACAATTGAAATGATTGTCACTGACCCGATCTATCTTACCGAGCCTGTTACCATTATGCATAAGGTACGAAAACTAGCTGACCGGGAACTGGTGCAGGCGGCTTGCACAGTTGAAAGTGCGAAAATGTACCTGACGGGCGAGTAGAAAGGGCTTGATTGACGTGACAGCATTTGCCCTTATGCGGCATACATTCGGCAACGAAACTCGTTGCTCAAACCTTAGGAGTGCCCAGTGAAATTAACAAAAGGTCTTTTAGCAGCCGTTGTATATTTAGTTGTAAGCAGCGCAGCTGCGCACCATGGTGCCACTGTTTTTGATCGTAAAGCCTCTATTGAGAAATCCGGGACAGTCACTCGGTTTATCTATCGTAATCCGCATCTGATTATTAATATGGAAGTAAAAGGACCCGATGGAAAATTAGAACTCTGGAAAATAGAAGGTCAAAGTGTAGCCGCATTGACAGCCACGGGGTTTAATCGGGATTCTGTTAACAAGGGTGATGTTATAACGGTCAAAATGCGGCCCCTGAAATCCGGAAAACCTGGCGGATTGTTACAGGGACTGGTGGCGTCGGATGGTTCCTCCTTCTCAATGGATAGCTCACAGGTAGAAGAAAAATATAAGAAGCAGGACCGAGCGCGCCAGGTGGCACCAAGCCTTGTCAAATATGTCCCGCCACCCGTGGGCGAGACCTGGCAGGTGCGCGAAAAGAAAACGCGACCGAGCCAGTTACCTATTGTTTCAAAAGGACAATCTGCCGGGGATGATGCTGCCACAGGCACTTCAGCAGGTGCACTCGATCCTGAAAATCTGGCCAGGGCAAGAGCGCAAGCCGCATTTGATATGACGGGCGTCTGGCAGTATCGTGGCGAAGATGAGTTTCGGGCTAATTACGGTTCTTATGAATTCAAACCGACGCCGCAACTCACACCAAAAGCGGAAGCTTATTACAACCTATATAAAGAAAAAGCCATTACTGGCGTTCGTTTTGGTGATCCTGCTACGCAATGTTATCCAGCTGGTATGCCCCGGATAATGACCCGTTACGGCTCATTGATGATGTTGCAGTACCCAACTGCTGTTTTTATGATTTCGCGATTAAGTAATGAATACCGTGTAATCTACCTAGATGGTCGGGCCAGGCTTGCGGACAGCAATCTGGATCGAAATTGGGGTGGTGAATCATTGGGCTATTGGCAGGGAGATACGCTGGTTGTTGAAACGACGGGTTTTACCGATGAAAGCCACTTGATACAAGCCGGTATAAAATCAGGCAAGAAACTGAAAATTATCGAACGCTATCGCATGATCAACGATAACAACACGTTAGTGATGGAACTCACCATGACCGATCCAGATCACTGGGTTGGTGAATGGAAGCATGTCAAATTTCGCGATCGAGTCCTAAGATCCGACGTAAAGGAAGCTACTTGTATTTACACGGATAACCTCTCCTTACCTGGTTGATAAATTCTACCAATGACCATTAAAAGAAGAGAGTTCCTTCGCGTCACGTCGCTTTTGAGTCTATCAACCCTGATCGACTCAACTATTGCCGGTGGCTCGGCGAAGACCGAGCGCATGCCAGCGCTGTTTATCGGACACGGTTCTCCATTGAACGCGATTGCCGAGAACCAGCACACCCTGGCATGGAGGTCACTTGCCAGCAAGGTAACCAGACCAACCGCTATCCTGGCAATCTCGGCGCACTGGCAATCAAGAAACGGTAGCTATCTAACGAGCAATCCTCAGCAGCAGATTATTTATGATATGTATGGCTTTCCGGAAGCGCTCTATGACGTTAAATATCCAGTGAAAGGGTTCCCGGATTTTAAACAGAAAATGCTGCCCGAGGGCCTTCAGCAGGGAATCGGTACCACAGTAGACTGGGGCCTTGACCACGGCTCCTGGAGTGTTCTGGTGCATATGTACCCCGAAGCCGACATTCCCGTTGTTCAGTTAAGTATCAATGCTGATCTATCGCCAATGCAGCACTTGAATTTAGCCAAAGAAATATCAGCGTTAAGGAATCGCGGGGTACTCATTTTGGGTAGTGGGAATCTGGTGCATAATTTGCGTCTGCGTAAACAGGAAGCAATAGCCTTCG
The DNA here is from genome assembly GCA_028822125.1 of Pseudomonadales bacterium. GTDB lineage: Bacteria > Pseudomonadota > Gammaproteobacteria > Pseudomonadales > Azotimanducaceae > UBA9926. The sequence continues at coordinate 5,201 of JAPKEK010000174.1, forward strand.
ACTGGGCAGAGGAATTCGATCAGATTATCGTCAGGAAAGTACTGCAAGGGAATTTTGATGACGTCGCGAACTACCAGTCACTGGGGCAACTGGCCAGCTTGGCACACCCTACCAACGAACATTTCCTGCCTTTACTGTATGTACTTGGTGTTGTTACCCGGGGTGATGCTTTGAGCTGGCACAATGCCACCTTCTACAAGGGTAGTATCAGTATGCGATGTTTGATGGTCAGTTAACCCGCCCAGGTATCCAACGAACTTGTTAGTGCTGCCTTCTGCTTAACTCAGATCAGGAAAGATCAGTCGACAAGTAACTGCCCTCTCCAGACACGCTTGGCGTGAAGTTGTCTGGTAATCTGACGAATTAGGTTCATCACTACGATGGTAGCGTTGCTTCGGTGACGATTTGTCGGACTGATCAGATTGATGGTTCGCTGTACAGAAGGGTTAACTATTTTAACCGCATTCAGCTCGCTATTGTTGACGGATTCGTAAATCAGCGACCAGGGTAAAACACTGCAGGTTACGCCTGTTCTGACCAGCTTGATGAGAGTTGATATGGCGACGGTGCTCGGATGAACGGCTACCTTTACGCCGAGTTTTTTTGCAGTATCAGCGATGGTTCTATCAACATGTTGTGAAACCTGAGGAAACATC
>JAPKEK010000001.1 GCA_028822125.1 Pseudomonadales bacterium
TGCGTGCCGGCACCGAATATCCTTGAATTTGATCCTGAAGGGAATCTGGTTAATTCATTTGGTGGGGCTGCAGAGGGTTATAGCTGGCCGAGTTCGAATCATGGTTTAACGCTGGATCACAAGGACAATATCTGGATCGGTGGAAACGGTGCAAAAGATTCCCATATGCTTAAATTCAGCCGGGATGGCAAGTTTCTGCAGCAGATCGGGATACCCGGTGTTGAAAGAGATAGCCACAGCATGACGCATTTTGGAAGGGTTGCTAAAGTCGCTTTCGACGCCTCGGCAAATGAAGCTTATATAGCTGATGGTTACGCTAATAAGCGGGTCGCAGTTCTCGATGCTGATTCTGGTGAGTTCAAACGCTACTGGGGAGCGTATGGCAATAAACCAGATGATGCAGATCTGGGACGGTATGACCCTGACGCACCTTTAGCCCAACAATTTCGTAATCCGGTTCATTGCGCTGAGCCCAGTAACCAGGGTCTGGTCTATGTCTGTGATCGCGCTAATGATCGCATACAGGTATTCAAATCAAATGGCGAATTTGTCAAGGAAAGAAGGATTGCGCCAAAAACGCTGGGTGATGGCTCTGTCTGGGATATTGCTTTTTCCAGGGATAAAATGCAGAAATTCATGTATGTCGCCGATGGCAAGAATATGAAGGTCTATATTCTGGATCGTGAATCTTTGGAGATTCTCACCAGTTTTGGTGATGGCGGAAGGCAGCCTGGGCAGTTTTTTGCAGTTCACAGCATCGCTACCGACTCTAAGGGTAATATTTTCACGACAGAAACCTATGAAGGTAAGCGGATACAGAAATTCAAGTATCAGGGTCTGAAAACAGTGACCCAAGGAGATCAGGGTACGCTCTGGGGCAGTAAAAAGAACTTGGTATTCTAGCGCTTATTTTGCAACTGGTTTATCGATAGTAATGTCACTCAGGGTTGCCGGGTCCAGTTTATTTTCCCCCCGGGCATAACCACTGATGTAAAGGATATGGGCCAATATGTCGGTGTATTGGTCCTGTTCCAGGGCACCTGGATCATTTTCTGGCATAGCAGCTGTGATGAGCTTAAACAGACTGGAGAGAGACTCTCCTCGCCAGGCCAGCAGGACAGGTTTAAAATAACTGCCTTCATGGCAACTCTGGCAATGTTTTTTGTACAGGCGTTTGCCCGATTTAGCCTGGTCTTTGCTGAAAATCCCCTCATTCATGCTGGTAGGTGTTTCATTGCTGAAACCTATCAGTGGTAATACAAGCAAAGCCAGCAACCTGATTATTTGCTGCGGGTTCCGTTTTTGCCGGGTCAAGGCAGTGCCATGGCGGTTAACCTGGGACCTGTCTGTAAAATGATATACTGCTTGGCTTTGTGGATGTAAGTCATTATGCCGTAGTTACTTTTCTCGGGCACTTCAACTTTGCCTAGTTGTTTACCGGTTGCCTTATCAATAGCGAATAGATGCGGCGTACCATCACTGGCCACATCAGCATAGATGAGCAGGTTTGCGGTGACCATCATCTTGGCAATCCTGCCTGAGCCGGTGTTGGCTATTTGCTTATCCTTCAGTTGAGGGTGATTGAGCACGACCTCGGGTGTTTCTCCCACAGGGATAGACCATAAATGCTCCCCCGTATTCATATCGATGGCGGTTATTTTGCTGTACGGTGGTTTGAACAGCGGCAGGCCATCTGGAAGCTCTACTCTAGAGTAACGAAGTACAGCATAGTCAGAAATGGTTGAGCCGGTAGGTGCATTGATCAGTTCGTCCCGCTCGGCACCAGGTGCCACAATGCGCGATGTACAGCCTTTGCGCGAAGTTACGTATAAGATGCCTGTTTTCGGGTCCGCCGCTGATGGTCCATCGATATTAACGCCGCCCATATCGCCTGGGCACCAGAGAGCAGCAATTTTCTCTGATCCATTGTCTCGATGTAAAGGTGGGTGGAATAAGGGCCCAATTTCATAAGGCTCCAGGTGCTTGATCGCTTTTGCTCTGAGTTCAGGTGTGAAATCAATGAGATCATCTTCGGTTAATCCCTGCATATCAAAAGGTGCCGGTTTTGTGGGGAAAGGCTGAGTCAGGGATAGTTTTTCACCTGGTATTTTTGATACTGGGGCCGGTCTTTCTTCAATGGGCCACAGGGGCTCGCCGGTCACTCTGTTGAAGGCATAAACAAAGGACTGTTTGGTTGTTTGCGCAACAATTGGCGTTGTTTTGCCTTCATGTTCTACGTCCATAAGAATCGGCGCGGTTGGTGTGTCGTAGTTCCAGATATCGTGGTGCACCATCTGGAAATGCCATAGGCGCTTGCCAGTTTTAACATCCAGCGCAATCAGGCTGGTGCTGAAAAGATTGTCTCCGGGTCGGAAGCCACCATAAAAATCCATGGTAGCGCCGTTAGTCGGCACATAAACAATCCCATTTTCCTGGTCAGCTGACAGAGGTGCCCACGAAGAAATGTCTCCTGTCCATTCCCAGGCATCATTTTCCCAGGTGTCGTGACCGAACTCACCGGGACCAGGCAGGACATTAAATTTCCATAGGAATGCGCCGGTTTTGGCATCATATCCGAGTATGTCTCCAGGGATGTTTTCGCGTCGGGACTGGTTGTAGCCCTGTTCATGTGAGTTGCCAACAACGATGACGCCGTTAACGACAATGGGAGGAGACGATGCCGTTACGTAACCGGTTTCCAATGCGATGCCATCATAGGGGTCATACTCGTGGCCCAGATCTTTAAGCAAATCGACCACGCCAGTTTTTGGGAATCCCTCGATGTTGACGGGCTCGCCAAATCCTTCGAGGGGCAGGCCAGTCATAGCATCAAGGGCAGTCAGGAAGAAACCAGGTGAGGTGATATAAATAACGCCTTTGCCGTCAACTTCGGCATAGGTCACGCCTTTACCGTAATCCTTGCGCATGGAGTACTCGTAACGAGTGGTGTTGGGTTCGCGATAGGACCAGAGGGTTTCCCCGGTCGACGGATCCATGGCTACTACATGCCTGCGAGGTCCTGCCACGGTATAGAGAACACCATCTATATAAGAAGGGGTAGAGCGACCACTTTGCGCGTCGAAACTCGCGCCATCCCATACCCAGGCCTCTTCAAGGTCTTCAAAATTCGACGCTGTTAGGTTGGCCGCAGGTGAATAACGGGTGTGCTCTGAGTCGCTGCCCAGGTAACGCCATTCAACCGTACTTATTACGTCACTTACCTGTTCTTCGGCGCAGGCAGAAATTGAAATTAGTCCGGGAATTGAAAACAGCAGGATGATGAGCTTGAATAACTGATGCTGGCGTGGAGCAGCTCGATTAAGCCGGCCAATAGCGCGCATATGCAAATCCTTTTATTGCGTCATATGAGGGCAGTATGCCACGACGGTCCTGGAAAGCGATATGACTAAATTGCCTTTTGCCATTGCGATGGACAGGTTGATGTTATGCTAGACATTGAGCATTTAAGTGGCAGGTTGGCGCTATAGTGGCCCGGCCGCAGAGGTCTGAACGCGATCTACTTTCGTCAACTTTGGGATTTATAAATGGCCTACCCAGATACCTATTACAGTCGAACCGTTGGTCCAGATCTGGTAACAGAGCCACTTTCGGAATACATCGAAACAAAGGTTTGTGTGATTGGTGGCGGCCTTGCCGGGGTTTCGACTGGGATGGGTCTGGTGGAGCGTCATATTGACTGTGTGCTGCTGGAGGGCCAGCAGGTGGGATGGGGAGCATCCGGGCGTAATGGTGGTTTTGTCAGCGCCGGGTTTTCACAGAGCGCATTGAAACTGGTCAGTTGGCTGGGAGAAAGTCATGCGAAAAGGTTATATAAGCTGACCTGCAATGCAGTCGATCTTATTGAGCAGCGGATCATTGGTTTTGAGGATTCGATTGTTGAAGGTGAGCCGGGTTCTATAACCGCTTCCTGGTTTGACGACGAGAAAGGCGTTAGGCGTTATGTTGACGATATGAACAGGATATTTGACGAAGATCTACAGTTCTGGTCTCGTCAACGCGTTGCTGAAAGCTATCTTACAGATCGCTATTTCGACGGTTTTCTAAACCCCAGAACCCTGTGTTTTCAGAGTCTGAATTATGTTTTACACCTGGCTCGACTGGCTCAGGCCAGCGGTCTGCGAATCTTCGATGCAACGCCTGCGCTCAGAGTCCAGAAGAAAAAGGATCAGTGGCTGGTTATCACCCCATCGGGTTCAATTCTGGCAGATAATGTGGTCTATGCCTGTAGTGGCTATATTGGTTCCTTACAGCCGAAACTGAGTCGAGCGACTTTGCCCGTTGCCACCTATGTGTTGTTGACGCAGGAACTGGGGTCCAGGTTAGCGGATGCCGTGCGTTCACCCTATGCAGTGAGCGACAATCGATTTTCATCTAATTATTATCGAATCGTGGGTAATCGCCGACTGCTCTGGGGGGGACGGGTTTCCATGTTTCAGCCTTCCCAGAAAAAACTGGCCGGGCTGATGTTGAAAGATTTGTTGTCCGTATATCCCCAGCTTGCGGGCATCCAGGCAGACGTGGCCTGGGGGGGCACTATGGGTTATGCCAGACACAAGATGCCACAGATAGGCCAACTCAGCGCGGGTGAATGGTACTGTCAGGGTTTTGGTGGCCACGGTATGGCAACCACCACCCTGGGCGGTGAATTAATTGCCTCAGCAATCGCAACAGATGACACGCGATATCAGTTATTTTCGCCCTTTGGCCTGCGCTATGTGGGCAAGCCTTTTGGGCCCGTCATTGCTCAGATGGCCTACTGGTCTTATCAGCTCCAGGATGCGCTTCGGGTGAGTCGATTGAATCGAAAGTTCTGAATAACGCCGCTTCCAGAACTCAGCTGGAAGTGGTGAGGTTTATTATTGCGGCCCCAGAAGTGTGTTGCTTTGGGCACAATATCCGATCTGGTGGGTCTCTTTGCTAACCAGCGTTGCGGTTCACAGTCTGGCAGCCTGCTAGAATCTCTGCTTCGCATGCTAACTGCAGGTGTTTCCGGCTAGGCCAGAGAACTTCTCCCGAAAATCTGGATAGCTGTAAATAGCAATACCATCGCCGGGATGATAATCATTTCTGAGGGGTAGAAACCAGTGACCAGAAATGCCAGAAATGCCACTGAGCCGATGACTCCGGCGTAATAAAATTGTGTCGTTACATGATCTATGTGAGGGCAGTCGGCACCAATGGAGGCAAGTACCGTCGTATCAGATATGGGTGAAGTGTGATCGCCAAAAAGGCCGCCGCTGAGTACCGCGGCGATGGTCAGATACATGGGGGCGCCTGTATTGTGGGCAACTGGAATGGCAAGGGCCATCAGAATTGCAAAAGTACCCCAGGATGAGCCCGTAGCCAGCGAAATGACAGCGCCAAGGATGAATATGAGTGCCGGCAGTAGGGAAGGGTTAAGGGCCTGCCCGATCAGCACTGACAATGTCTGTGCTGTACCCAGGGCATTGATTACCGAGCTCAGGGACCAGGCCAGAATCAATATGATGACCACAAACATCATCGTTTCTGTACCCTTTACAAAGGTGTTGAGCGAGTCTGCTAAATTGATATCATGAATTTTGTACATGAGAAAGGCGCTGGCCAGAGAAGCGCTGAGGTAGGCAATGGTTAAACTGGATCGGATATGCGGGCTGGTCAGGTCATCATTAGAAGCATGCCAACCGAGCAGCCCGGCAATCAGCATCAGCAGAGTCGCCAGCGGAATCACAAAAAGGCTCATAGGTTCAGGGCTCTCTGTCTGGGCGGGATCCTGGATACTTGAATGCGTCTTGAGTTGTAATTTTTCATATTGTTGCTGGGCTTTTTTCATTGGCCCGAAATCACGGTTAGTGAAAACCAGCATGGGTACCGCTACCAGGCAGAGGATGGCATAGAACTGGTAAGGCAGCAGCTTGATCAGGACCGATAACGCAGTCTCGGTCAGACCAACGTCTGAATAGGCCTGATCGATCAATCCCATGATGTAGGCGCCCCAGCCAATAAACGGCATGAGGATACAGATGGGTGAGGATGTCGAGTCCAGGATGTAGGCGAGTTTTTCCCTGCAGATCCTGAGTTCCTTGAAAATGGGTCGAAACAGAGGGCCAATAATAAGAGCGTTGCCGGAGTCTGTAAAAAAAATTGATAGACCAGAGGCCCAGGTTGACAGTTGTGCCCGCTGTCTGTTGGAGATGAGGTGAGTCATGTTTCGGGCAAATGCTTTTGCACCTCCGGATACTTCAAGCAGTTTGATAAATCCACCGATGGCCATCATCGTGAAAATAACCTGAATATTTGAAGGCGAGCTGATCTGCACAAAAATGCGATTTTCGATCAGATCTAAAATGGCATTGAAAGGATTGTAACCAGTGAGAATGAGTGAACCGCAGAGTGTTCCAAGGCCCAAAGATATAATGATATTTCTGGACCACATGGCAATTACAACGGTCAGGATGGGTGGTAATAAGGATATTAATCCATATTCGCTCATTTCTTCTCCCTGAGGTGTCATATTGACTGGTTAGCCCTACCAGGTCGGGCTTGCAGCGCTGTTATCAATGTCAAAAGGCTTAGTAGCAATCCTGGGTCTCGAAGAGAGCAACTCGGTTATCATCTCTGTACTGGCAACGCCGGGTTACTTGAAAACACCCTATGCAATCTCTGTTCAGCGCGCCCTGGAGAGGCTAGGAGGATCGACTGCTGTAAGCTGCCTGGCTCCTCTCTTTTTTTGTTCGTGTTTATGTGCTTCATAAACCAATGGATTGCGATTAATTGACTATACACGCTTTTCTGTATACTGGATAAGCGCATTATTGGCTCAGATTTGATTTTCATTTTAATAATCCGACTGGTTGCAGAATCTTTAAAAGAAACCCGTATTTGCGTAAGCCCAGATCAGCTGTGAAGATGTTAGTAAATGGCTGCCATGAATAAACCGAGGTTAATTCGAGGTTAATTCGAGGTTAATTCGAGGTTAATTCGAGGTTAATTCGAGGTTACATAATAGGTAAATAAAAATTAAATAAACAAGAATTAGGCGTAAACCGATGCTAGTCTCTGAGCAAGGGATACCCTGATCTCGGAGAATAACTGGTAAGGAGCCTCAAGTGACAATCATTGATATTCATACCCACGCCTATACGCGAAAGTACTTAGAGATTCTTAGAGAACAGGGGGGAGAGTATGGGCTGAAAATCCGACCCGATGGTTTTGAAGAAATATTCCGTGGTGAAACGCCGGTTGCCTTTCCTCAGCCGGGCCACTTTGATTACGACGTCAGAATTAAGCAGATGGCAGATACAGGGATAGATATGTCGATCGTGTCTCTGACCTGCCCAAACGTATACTGGGGAGCAAAGAATACCAGTATCCTTGCTGCCGAAGAATCCAATAATGCTATGGCCGAAGCCCAGACGGCCTATCCTGAACGATTACGCTGGTTTACTTCTTTACCCTGGGAGTATCCTGATGCCGCAATTGAAGAACTTGAACGTTCCTGTGCGTTGGGTGCGGTGGGCGTAATGGTCCTGGCTAATGTTGCTGGGCGAAGTTTAACGGATGCTTTTTTTGCACCTGTCTGGGCTGAAATTGATCGTCGAAAGTTACCAGTACTATTACACCCGACCGATCCGCCTGGTGCCACAGTTATGGATATGGGGGAATTTGATCTCAGCTGGGCTGTGGGATTCATGTTCGATACGACCCTTGCGATCACTCGAATGATTTTCACCGGATTTTTTGATCGATATCCGAATCTCAAGCTGATTGCCTCCCATGGTGGCGCGACACTGCCTTATCTGGTGGGCCGATTTGAAAAGGGTGATGAAGTCGAATTACCGCAACGTAGGAAAATGCAGCGAAAACCAACTGACTATTTGCGCCATATTTATTATGACTGCATCACCTATGATCAACGTGCTCTGGATTTTCTAATCTCGATTGTTGGTGCTGAGCAGATTATGTTTGGCACAGACTGGCCTCATCAGGTATTCGATACGATCGGGGCTTTGGATCATACTAAGGCGCTGCCAGCCGATACCTGCGATGCTATCCGTTTCCGTAATGCGCAACGCGTTTTTGGGTTATAGAAGACCGTGAGCATCGTTGATTCAGTTGCCGCACGACTTCTTAGCACGCTTGCCGGTCTCAATATAGAAGCTATATTTGCGAATGCAGGAACGGATTTTGCGCCTTTGATAGAAGCGTCTCTCGCCCTGCGAGTCCAGGGAAGAGACTGTCCTGATTTTGTGGTAGTACCTCATGAAAATGTCGCTGTGGCCATGGCCATCGGCCAGTATCGAGCCAAGGCAACGCTGGCCGTCGTCATGGTCCACACCACTGTCGGTACCGCTAATGCGCTGTGCGGCATCATGAATGCCTTTCGCGATCATATTCCCGTGTTATTGATTGCCGGTCGTACACCCCATACTGAGTCTGGTTCGGCCGCATCACGGCGAGCGATGATCCACTGGGGTCAGGATACTTTTGACCAGGGAGGCCTGGTTCGCGAGTATACAAAATGGGATTACGAGCTACGCTCCGGGCAGGATGTGGCCGTGCTGCTGCAAAGGGCGGTGGACATCGCTCTGACGGCACCTTACGGTCCTGCTTATTTAACCTTGCCAAGAGAGGTACTGGCTGAGCCAGCGGTCAGCACGGTTGTGAACTTAGAGCGGCCTTATGGTGCGATTGGTCGGGATGTGGATCCAGGGGTTGTCAGGGATATCGCTGAAAGTATCCGCCAGGCAGATTGCCCCATGCTGCTGACTTCCTTTCTGGGGCGTGACCCGGAGTGCTTTCGGCTGCTTGCGGTGCTTGCCGAAGAATTTTCAATCGGGGTGGTGCAGCCCTTTGCCAGGGATCTTAATTTATCAGCCGCACACCCCATGAATCTGGGTGTCCAGCCTCAGCTCGTTCTGGACAGCGCTGACCTGGTACTGGTGGTCGATTGTGAAGTACCCTGGGTGCCGGACCTTTGTGCACCCAACCCTAATGCGATGTTGATTCATTGTTCTGATGATCCTTTCTTTCAGCACTACCCGTTAAGAGGTTTTTCTGCGGACATTGCTGTTGCTGCGCCCTCTGGGCGATTTCTGGCGGCCTTGTTGCAGCAACTACGAGTCGATCAGTCGGTACAGTCGAGTTCATTGCAGCAAAGAAAATTGCGCCTTCAGCAGCTTCGGCAGCGAGTAGAAAACGATTTTGCGGCGACCCAACAAGGCATCGAAGCCAGCGATAGGACGCATCCCCTTGAGTTGGCTGAATGCCTCAACCAGCATTTAAACGAAAACACAATTGTGGTCAACGAATTGGCTGTGACACTGGATAGCCTTGCGTTAACTGCAGCAGGGAGCTATGTTGCCGGCAGCCATGCTGGTGGTTTGGGTTTTGGGCTAGGGGCAGCCCTGGGAATCAAGCGGGCATTCCCCGAGAAGACCTTAATTGCTTTGATCGGCAATGGATCTTATCTGTTCGGTAATCCGGTATGCGCACATTTTGTTGGCCAGGCCGAACAGTTGCCGACGTTGACGATTGTTGCTAATAATGAACGCTGGCATTCGGTCTACTCTGCCACTAAGGGTATGTATCCGGATGGTTATAGTGTGAATGCGGTTGCCATGCCATTGGTGGATCTGGCACCGTCACCCGAGTTCCATAAGATAATCGAAGCCTGTGGAGGGCTTGGCAGATTGGTAGAAAGTATTGATCAGCTCCCTCAGGACCTGGCATGGGCGCTTGATATAGTTGCTGCGGGACGTTCAGTATTGCTCAATGTGTTAACTGATCCCTGGGATCGAGTATGAATTTGAATTCATTAAGCCTTGATTTACGTTAGGGAATTCAAGCACTGACGAATTGGGAGGGATTAATTGGAACACCGAGAACAATTTGCATCACGCAGGGGTTTTGCTTTCGCTGCCATTGGCAGTGCAGTCGGCCTGGGTAATATCTGGCGGTTTCCCTTCATGGCCGGAGAAAATGGTGGCGGTGCATTTATATCGTTGTATTTTCTTTTTATTCTGCTTTTTGGTATCCCAGCGTTGATGGCGATGATCGTGATTGGGAGGCGGGGTGGCAAAAGCCCTGTGGGCAGTACCCAGGCGCTGGCAATCGCTGATGGGCATAGTCCCCAATGGAAGTGGCTTGGCTGGCTGACCCTGAGCGTCGCTTTTTTCGCCTTAACTTTCTTCAGCGTGGTTGCCGGATGGGTACTGGCTTATCTCGTAAAGTCGGTTATGGGAGAGCTCAGTGGATTATCCCCTATGGCATCCGTTGAATTATTTAATCTTGTTAAATCAGACCCGCTTGCTATGGCATTCTGGCACGGTGTTTTTATGGTACTGACCATGTCTATAGTAGGGCAGGGTGTTCGTTCTGGTGTTGAGCGGGCAGTCAGTCTGATGATGCCTGCATTATTTATCATTTTATTGTTTCTGGTGGTTTATGCAGCCGTTACCGCTGATTTTTCTTCAGCTATTGAGTTTATGTTCGTGCCGGATTTTGATCGAGTTGATTCCCAGGTAGTATTGCTGGCTTTGGGTCAGGCTTTCTTTTCATTGAGTGTTGGCGGTGGTGGAATCATTGCCTATGGCGCTTATCTGCAGAGAGAGGCGTCGATTCCAAAAACCGCAGTGCTGATCGCCTCGGCCAATGTTTCGGTGGACCTACTGGCAGGGTTGGCTATTTTCCCGCTTGTTTTCGCCTACGGCCTGAAAGCAGGTGCAGGGCCCGGGTTACTGTTTGAAACGCTGCCCGTTGCCTTCAGCCAGATGCCAGGCGGAGGTTTGGTCGGGTCCCTGTTCTTTGTGTTAGTACTGTTTGCTGCACTGAGTACCTCCATTTCAATGCTGGAGTCGGTGGTGTCCCGCTTAATTGAGCGGCCGGGTGCGACTCGGGCCAGGATGACAGTAATAGCCGGTAGCGTGATCTGGTTTATTGGCTTGGGTTCGGTTTTTTCATATAACGTGCTGGCTGATTTTAAGCCGCTGGCTTTTATCAGTCTGTTTGAAGACTTTACTATTTTCAGGTTAGTGGATTTCTTTGTGGTAAATGTATTGATTCTAACCAGCGCTATATTAATTACAGTTTTTGTTGGCTATGTCATGTCCAGGCAGGCCACCCGGGAAGAGCTGGGCTTAGGAGATCATGTCCTTTTCCGGATCTGGCACTTTAATATGCGTTATATAGCGCCTCCGGTAATATTTTTAATTTTTGTCGTGACACTGACCGGATAGTGAGCCGGGTTCTTTATCTATTAGCTCAGAACAATTCTGAAACACCGGCTATTGGTAGTCAATGGCGGGTAGCGTTTTTATCTGCTGCCGTGAGAGCATGGCGATAAAGTTCGCAATTCGTGGAAATCAGGGGAACGACTTGGAAGATACCGTGGAATTACCTCAGAAGATTTTACCCTTGTGGGTGGTCGCTCTGCCCTTGATTGGCTTGATTGGCTTGATCGTTTTTGGGCTGATATTACCGCCCCTGGTTGGCAATACACCGCCGCTTGCGCTGGAACTGGTCTTTCTGCTTGCGGCTTTTTTTGCTGTTTTGGTTCTTCGTATGGGCGGTGTACCCTGGAGTCAGCTGCAGAACAGTATCGTTGAGCGCATGCAGGCAGCTATGCCTGCTTTTTTTATTCTGATATTTATTGGCGCGCTGATCGGCAGTTGGATGGTGTGCGGAACAATTCCCATGCTGGTGTACTGGGGCCTGCAGATCGTGGATCCAGACTATTTCTATCTGACAGCTTTTCTGGTCCCTGTGCTGTTTTCATCATTGACGGGGACCAGTTATGGTTCGGCTGCTACCATTGGCGTTGTTCTTATTGGAATTGGCGCAGCGCTTGGCGCCGATCTGGGCATTACCGCTGGCGCCATAATTGGTGGCGCCTATTTTGGTGACAAGTTGTCACCTTTATCAGATACAACCAATCTGGCAGCGATAGCCTGTGACGTAGATCTTTATGGGCACATTCACTCCATGCTTTACACCACGCTGCCGTCAGCGGTACTGGCGGGCCTGGTATTTTTTGCTGTGGGATGGGGAGGCGGCGATGATTTCAGCGTGCCGGACAGCGCCCAACTGGAAAACTTGTTGCAGGGATTAACTGCGCTGTTTGATTTTAATGTATTTTTGTTGCTACCCCCTTTGATCGTTCTACTAGGGAGTGTGCTCAAGCAACCTTCGCTGCCTACCTTGTTACTATCGATTGTAGTGGCTATCCTCCTGGCTTTAGTGTTCCAGACCTATAGCCTGCATCAGGTGGGTGAGTCGTTAAAATCAGGCTTTAATTTCAGTACCATGTCCGGACACCGGGAAATGGCTGAGAGCGTGGTTGCATTAGTAAACCGGGGCGGGATTTATTCCATGAGTGAGCCGATATTCATTGCTTTTCTGGTGTTTTTCTTCATTGGAGCGGTGGATTCAGTCTCAGCTATTCCGCGGGTAATTCAAAGTCTCCTGCGTTGGAGCGAACGGCCTTTAACCACAGCGTTGACAGCACTTTTTTCGACCGGCGTTGTTAATGCAATGTCCAGTAATCAGTATGCAACCAGTTTTATCGTTGGCGATGCATTCCGGCGAAAATTCGATCAGGTCGGTATTGATAGGAGGGTGCTGTCTCGCTCTTTAGAGGATTATGGCACCATGATCGAGAGTCTTCTACCTTGGACGACGACGACTTTGTTTATGGTAGCAACACTGGGAGTTGCCTGGTCAGATTACTGGCATTGGCAACTGCTCAGCTTGATCAATCTTGCGGTGGCGCCCCTTGTGCTGGTGTTAGGGTTCGGCTGGTTCAGGGGCAAGCTGTAACCAGAGTTACCGTCAGCTTCGGTCGGTACGATGGCCGCACTGCAGACCCGCAGAGCAGCGAGTCAGGGCGGGTCCAGGCAGTCCTGATCAGGATTTTGTATAGCCCGGGATGATTGAGTCATTTATAGACCAGCCTAGAACAGGAATTTGAAACCAAGCGTTGCTGTCACAGTATTCTCTTCTTCGCCGTTGTTATTTGCCAGAAGCCTGGTTTTACCAAATTTTCGATCATATTTAAAGTCAGCATAAAGGGCGATAGCCGAGCTAAATTCGAATCGAGTTTGAATACCCAATTCAGCATTGGACAGTCCTGACCCTATATCCTGTTCTACAATGTTCTGAGCAAAGCAGTTGGCCTCAATATAGGGCTTGGCGATGAGTTTGTTTGTGATCGGAAAATCTTTTTCGTATTTTAAGGTTAGGTTGAAATCACCCTGCTCACTGATGAAAACGTGAGCTTCGGTTTCGAGGAAATAGGGGGCCAGGCCTTCGAACCCAATGACCGCGTAAATCAATGATTCGGGTTGTGTGTCCAGGTGCAGGCCCACCTGAACGTCCCAGAAGGTAGAAATATTGTGGCTGAACATGGCGACAAATTCGCCTTCGTCTTTATCCGAAGGGTTCGGCTCCGATTTGAATTTTATTCGGATCTTGTTTTCATCAGTACCCACCCAGCCGTCGAGATCCCACTCGATTAGGCCCTGTGCTTCTTGGTTGAATCTGAGACCCGTCTCTAATTCGAAGGCGTGATACCAACCTGATCCAATCTCCTCTTGCCCATAGCTGCTTATTGGCAGGAAGCTGGTTAAGCAGATGACAACCAGTGACTTTCTAAAGTACATGATGCGACGAACCCTGAATATCAGCCTGGTTTTTATCTACCCCGGGCCAGGCTGACTGAACCGGCCCCTCGGCAGGGTTCGGATGCCGGGCCTCCACAGGCATTTTATGCTGTTCGAGTTTTGCAACGACGATTTTATTCATCATACCCGCCATCATGTGGTAAAGCAGGTGGCAGTGGAATGCCCACTCACCGGGCTCATCGGCTGTCAAAAGCACAGAATAGCGATCACCCGGAGCTATGATGACTGTGTGTTTGTTAGGAAGCTTGGACATAGGCTGGCCATTTTCGAGCTGGACAAACATGCCGTGCACGTGCATTGGATGAGCCATCATTGTTTCGTTGATAAAAGTTAAACGCACCCGCTCACCATATTCCAGATTAAATGGTTTTGAATCTTCGTATTTCTTGCCATTGAGCGTCCAGATATAACGTTCCATGTTTCCCCCCAGGCGCACGGTGATTTCCCGCTCAGCCTGGCGTTGATCATTTTGCACGCCAGCATAACGAAGGTCTCTGTAGGTGAGTGCTTTTCTCCCCTCAGGTGTGCCGGCCCTGGCCCAACCACTGCCAGGAACACCTGTGTTGTAATCGCTTACAGGCGCGGAAGGTTCAACCCGATCAGATTTCACAGGCATGTGGGGTGTAGCAGGAATCATGATATGCCGGTGCTGGTCTGCGCTAGTTGATGCGGCCATCTCAGTGTGTAGGTGGGCGGCATCATCGGCCTGACTGGGTCCTCCCATCTCCATCATATTGTGGTCGGCACCCATGTCAGACATCGTTAAAAGCGAACGTTGCCGATGTTTTGGAATGACGCCGCGCATGCCGTGATGCGGCGCAAGTGTTGCCAACGCAAAACCCGATCGGTCAAGCGCTTCACCGACAATGCTAAAGGCTTTATTTTCCTGGGGCTCTACCGTCACATCATAGGTTTCTGCCACACCAAAACGGAACTCGTCGACCGACACCGGCTCAACGGCTTGGCCATCGGCACTGATAATTGTCATCTTTAAGCCCGGTATTCGCACGTCGTAAAAGGACATGGACGAGGCATTGATGAAGCGAAGGCGAACGCGCTCTCCGGGCTTGAAAATTCCAGTCCAGTTCTGATCAGAAGTCTTACCATTGACTAGAAACGTGTAGTTGCCGATATCCGTAAGGTCGGATGGCGTCATTCTCATTTTGCTCCACTTAAGGGAGTTTTTTAGGGCCCTGCTGAAGTCTTTCTTTTTTACATCATTGAAGAAGTCACTGAGCGTTCGGGCAGTAAAAGTGTAATAATCGCTGGCTTTTTTTAGATTAGATAAGATGGTATTGGACTCGTCTTCGTGAAAATCAGAAAGTAATATCACATAGTCACGATCTGCCGGGGTGGGTTCCGAACTAAGCGGGTGTATGATGATAGAGCCGTAATGCCCATCCTGTTCCTGGCCCATCGAATGTGCGTGATACCAATAGGTGCCGTCCTGACGAATGCTGAATCGATAGGTAAAGGTGTCTCCCGGGTGGATCCCCGAAAAGCCGTTAAAACCGGGGACGCCATCCATTTCCCCAGGTAGAAGCATGCCGTGCCAGTGGACCGACGTATTGACCTTCATTTTATTAGTGACATGAATAACCGCTTCATCGCCCCGAATAAATTCCAACGTTGGGCCTGGGATGCCGCCATTAATGGTTATGCGCTTGAGGGGGGTGCCGGTTAAATTGACGACCTGCCTGTCTATTACAAGCGAGTATTCCTGTATTTTGGCAGTTGCCGGTGTTGCCAGAGCCATTAAAAGCCCCAGTATCGCCAATTTGCGTGTAGTTTGATGGATCACTGATTTATCCTGGATAGTTGGTTCTTGAACTCAGCTATTAAATGTCAGCATCCTTGTTTTCAGGGGATGTTGTAAATCGCCGAAGCGCTATTGTTACGAATATTGGCTTAGACTATCGGGACTCGTTCAGGGCGTTGCGGGCAGGGCATTCGCAGATGGTTTTTCCCCAGAACAAAACCAGTTTTATATTCTATGGCAGGATAATAATGCATCTCAGAGGTATTCAATGGCTCACTCCCGGCACATCCGCTGATCAGGCAAACACAATCCTCACCACATAATTTGATAGCGGCCTGATTCGTTGCAGGTTGATCTGTGTGATCGTTACAGCAGTTATCTACCTGGGTAAGCTCAGATTGAGCGGCTGACTGATGGCCTGCATGGGATTGCATGCTGGGATGGTGAGAAGCCATTTTCTGGTGAGTGAAAGAATAAACAGGGACATTGCTCGCTGAGAGCAGGAATGTGATTATAACCAGAATATGAATGCGACGCTGTATCATGCAACAGAGTATAACTGATGCGCTATTGTAAAATCGAGCCTGGCCGTCTCGGACTTCACTGCCAGCGGGTCGGGGTCGGGGTCAGGGTCAGGGATAGGGTCAATGGTAAGTTATGCTCATCCGAATTGCCCTGTTTCACTGCCTAAGCGCAGGTTATGATGTAATCAATTACCTAGCTGCGCAATAGACGCCCGGGCGTCGCTCCGCTGTGTTCGTTGTTGGTCAGCAGGATTTCGCCGTTGACGATAGTGTTGAGGATTCCGTCCGCGGTTTGCTTGAGCCGTGTTGCGCCGGATGGCAGGTCATGGACTACTTCTGGCATCTGCGGGCCGATCGTATCGGGATCGAAAACAACCACGTCGGCGGCCATGCCCTCACGTAACAGGCCACGGTCATGAAGGCCCCACAGGGTGGCTGTGTTGTAGGTGATTTGCTTTACAGCATCTTCCAGAGACATGGCTTCTTTTTCGCGTACCCAGTAGCTCAGCAGATGCGATTGCAGTGAACTATCCATGATCTGCGATACATGGGCTCCTGAGTCGGAAAACGTCACGACCGAGCGTGGATGCTTCATCATCTCCAACACATGATCCTGATTTTCATTGGCGATAGGTGCACGAAAGAACATCTTCATGTCTTTCTCAACAGCCATATCGATCATCAGTTCTACAGGATCAATGCCTTTACTTGCTGCCAACTGTGCCATGGAGGGCTTGTCATACACCATGTCATCCATGGCATAGACGAGATCCCAGTTCGGAGGCCGAAGCTCTGCCCCTACAATACGCGGTCCGGAATATTCCTGGTTGGCGATCTTAATCAATTTGGCTTTGATGGCAGGGTCAGACAGTCTGGCCTTTTGTTCAGCGAGGGGAAGGGCCCTGATATCTCGCCATAACTCCCAGTTGTCGTAGGGCAGGTTACTCTCGAAAGACAGGATGTTATTTAAGGCGCGGCTATGTACCTGGGCATACATCCGTCCACCGGCCAGTGCAGTCTCGTCTAATAAATCAAAATAGGGTCGCCAGAAATCGGGCGCAACTCTAACACTGAACATCCCCCAGGTCTGGGTTACCCCTGATTCTACAGCAAGATCTCGGAGGCGCTCGTGATACTCCCGGATTCGTTCCGGGTTACGTCCAGGGGCCTCTCCGGCAATCTCGAAAATGCCCTTGCCGGTTTCACCAACGGCATTAACGATGGCCCTGACTTCCTGCCAGTTGGCCAGGCGACTGGCGACAGGCTTGTCGTCTGCAGTAGTGTGGTTAAAGGTACGTGAAGTTGAAAACCCAATGGCGCCTGCATGCATAGCCTCTTTGACCAGGGCTTGCATTTTTTTTGTATCGTCTTCGCTGGCTTCTTCTGTAAAAGCCCGTTCACCCATCGTGTAGGTACGTAACGCTGAATGGCCAATGTAGCCTGCGTAGTTGATACCTTTTGGTAAATTATCGACAGCATCAAGGTATTGTGGGAAGGTCTCCCAGGTCCAGTCAACGCCTTGCAGCATGGCATCGCGAGAGAGGTCCTCAGCTCGTTCCAGGTTGCGAAATACCAGATCAGCATCTTCCTGCTTGCAGGGTGCGAGGGTGAATCCACAGTTTCCCATGACAACACTGGTCACGCCGTGGTAGCAGGAGGAGGATCCAATGGGATCCCAGAAAATCTGCGCATCCATATGCGTGTGTCCATCGACGAAGCCAGGTGAAACAATATGCCCCTCAGCATCAATGGTCTGATCACCTTTTTCGTTAACACGTCCTATGCTGACGATTTTACCATCGTCAATGGCAATATCCCCTCGATAACGCGCACCACCGGAACCGTCTACTATGGTCCCATTTTTTATCACTAAGTCATACGACACGTTGATCTCCTGTAGCCGGGTTTGAGCTTTATCAGGTCTCATTGAAAATCAAAGCGGTTCGCGAGTTTGAGGCCTTGATCGGTCCCACGTTAACACAAAAAAACTGTCTGTTTGGGTGAGTCCACCGCTTTAGCTTAGCACTGATCGAGACTAAAGGCAGAATTCTTGATGGCGAAGGATGCGTGCTTAGTAACATTGGCTTGGTTTAACTGTAGGCGGAAACTGTGAGGCCTTCCCTGGTGGTGATGCGAGTTATCAGCGGTGCTGATTACAACAGGCAGCCCAATGTCCTGAATACCTGAACGAGAAGATAACCAAGCAATGGGATCAGAACAGGATAGCCAAACTTCAGGCTAACCTGTACCGTAAGATACCCTTATACTGGCATATTGGACTGACCCTGGAGGAAGTAGATATTTTAATCGTTTTCGCGTGCAGCTGAACGAAAACAATAAGAATGACTTTGGTTCGGTACAGGCTGCACTTCATTGGGCTGCTGCTGAAGCTGTCCTGTTCGGTTCATTATTGCTTGCCAGGTAGTCTGATTGGGCCTTTGCCCTGAACCAGCAACAGCAGGTAACTGTTATGAATAGACACCCTTTTAATGGAATTCGGCCCTCTCTGACGCTGCTGCTGAGTCTGTTGGCCCTGTCTATGCTGGTCGGCGGCGCGCCCCCAAATCCCGACTATGGCATAGCCATCAAGCAGGACTGGATTAGTATGCCGGACGGGGTCCGCCTGGCAGTGGATCTGTACATGCCTGCCGAAAATGGCGCGGACAGGCGGTTTCCGGTCATTCTTGAATACCTGCCGTATCGTAAGACCGAATCTCGGGCTAGGAACACTGCCTTGTACTCTTACTTCGTGAATCGTGGTTACGTTCTGGCCAGGGTTGATATTCGCGGTACGGGTAACAGTGAAGGTCGATTAATTCCCTATGAATACTCGGATATCGAACTGTCTGACGGTGACACGGTCATTGATTGGTTGTCCCGGCAAGGTTGGTCTAATGGGAATGTGGGTATGTTTGGTATTTCCTGGGGTGGTTTTAATGCGATCCAGATGGCTTCTCGAAATCCGCCGGCACTGAAGGCGGTGATCGCTGTTGATGCAACCGAGGACTTGTATCAGGATGATGTGCATTACATGGACGGGATAATGCACCTAGATTCCTGGGAAATGAGCCAGGACCTGGATAACGCCCGCCCGGGAGCCCCGGATTACGTGATTGACGAAGATTATTTCCACAATCGCTTTGATACCGAACCTTGGATGATGACCTATAAAAAACAGCAGCGGGATGGCGCCTTCTGGGACCGCGCGTCGGTGAGGGACCGTTACCAGAGCATCAAAATACCCACGTTCCACATCGGTGGCTGGTTTGACGGATACCGTGATAGCCTGCCGCGCATGCTGGAAAATGTCCAGGCGCCGGTGAAAGCCTTAATTGGTCCCTGGTCGCATGCCTTTCCCCATGATCCCTACCCTAAGCCGGGCATGGAATGGCGTTATGAGGCGGTGCGCTGGTTTGATCAATGGTTGAAGGGTATAGACACTGGAATTATGGATGAACCTGCTTTTGCCGTGTACGTGCGCAACTGGCATAAACCTGGCCCCTATCTGGCCTCGGTGCCGGGACGATGGCGCTGGGAGGAAGGCTGGCCAATATCTCGCGTTAATCCGGTCATCATGTATCCTCTGGCGAACCATCAGCTCAAGCGGTCGCGAGGTGGCCAGACTAAACATAGTTTGCGTTACATTCCCAGTATCGGCATGGAAGCGGGCGGGCCGGTGATGTGGTGGGGTGATGTTGCCCATGATCAGCGGGGTACGGATGCTTACAGTTTGGTATACGACAGTGAACCCGTGAGCGAAGACACGGAAATCCTGGGCCTGCCCAGGGCCCTGCTCAAGGTGGCCGCCGATGCTCCTCGAGCCAACTGGTTCGTTCGCTTGTCGGACGTATCGCCAGATGGCACCGTGACTCAGGTAGCAGGCGCTGGTTTTAATGGAACCCATCGTAACTCTGCCCGCGACCCGGAAGATATCCTGGCTGGTGAGAAAATCGCGCTGGATATAGAGCTGCATTTTACCTCCTGGGTGTTCCCGGAAGGCCACCAGATTCGTTTGTCGATCAGTAATGCGCAGTGGCCCATGTTCTGGCCCACCCCCTATCTGATGACGAGCCAGCTATTTCTGGGAGGGGAGGATGGGTCACATCTGATCTTGCCGGTAGTTCCCAAGGGTGATGTCAGCGAGCCGGACTTTCACAAACCAGCCGAAAACCCTGGATTAGAAGGGTTCGAGAACCTCGATACCGGCAACGCTTCGGGTTATGGCGAGATCTCCTCGGTGGACCGTAATCCGCAGACGGGCGAGGTCACGATTACTGCCACCAATACCGGTGCCACGCGCTACCCCTGGGGTGTTGAATCCTACCTGGAAACCATTGAGCACAGAACCTCTGATGCCAACCCGGAACGCACTGCTATGGTGGGAAGTCATCGCCTGGAGGTCACGTTAGGAAAAAGAATTTTGCTATGGGAAGGCGAACTTGAGTTCAGCAGCGATGCCGAAAATTTCTTTTATCGATATACCAGGAAGGTCAGTGAAAATGGCAAACTGCTCAGGCAGAAGACCTGGCGAGAGACGATTGCCAGAGATTTTCAATGACCTGGCTGGGTATCCGGCGATCAAAAAATTCACCAGATATTTGCTGTGAGGCTTGCCCGCGATGTTTAGATTAAAGATGTTTAGATTAAAAGTGATAGCCTGTTGTATTTTTGTTAACGCGTGTGCCGCAGGTACTGCGGAGCCGTCTCGACTGCTGGTACTGATGTCTGATTTTGGCGAGTCAGAACGCTTTGTTGCCAGTATGAAAGGGGTTGCTGTTGGAGTCGATACACGGATACAGATACATGATTTAACCCACCAGATTGAACCATTCAATATATGGCAGGCCTCTTATGTACTTGCCGGCGCGATTGATTACTGGCCCGAGGGTACAGTATTTGTCTGTGTTGTTGATCCCGGAGTGGGTACAAAGCGAAAATCGGTGGTGCTTAGAACCCGCTCCGGTCATTATGTGGTGACACCGGATAACGGCACCCTGACACTGATTGCTGAAAAACAGGGTATCGATGGGCTTCGAGAGATTGATGAAAAGGTAAATCGGAGGCCTGGATCTGAAGCTTCGCACACTTTTCATGGTCGTGATGTATACGCTTTTACCGGCGCGCGCTTAGCCGCGGGGGTTATTGACTTTGAGGGAGTGGGTCCGCCTCTGGATTCAACGGTATTGAAATTCCAATATCACCGCGCACAGGCTGTTTCCGATAGCATGGTCATAGGCAATGTTACTCACGTGGAAAAGCCGTTTGGCAATATTGTTACCTATATTCCGCAAAGCCTGGTTGATGAAATGGGTGTTTCGCCGCGCGACCAGCGTAAATTGGTGGTCGAAATTGCACACGCAGGGCTCAGTGTTTTTGCAAAAAACCTCCCCTATGTGCAGTCTTTCGGGTTCGTGGAGATGGGCGAACCCCTGCTCTACCTGGATTCAGAGCAGATCCTCGGCCTGGCGATAAACAATGGCGGTTTTGCTGGTTAGTTTTCCATTGCAGCGGGTGCACAGTGGACTATTCGACTTCATCGAGAAAGCCCGAGCGAGTGATTGCAGGCGTAGAGCCGCTCGCTAAGCCCTAGGTTGGTATTGAACCACAGCGAGAATTAGCCGTGCAGCAGATCCGATGTCCTGGTGAAGTGGTAGCCCACAGCAGACCCAATATCGCATTCAGAGTGGATTGAAACACCGGATACGGTTGTTAATGATTGTCCAGCATGATATCAACCACGCGTGCTGCCGTGATGGTTTGTAAGCGAGAGAATGTGATTGCCACGCCTGATGCGTCGTTACCGGCCGCTGGATAAATAGTCTGGTATTGGGCCAGGCGTTCATCGATTAGGATGTCTAGATTATCCATGCCAAAAGGACAAACACCACCTGGTTTGAAACCGGTTACCTGCTCCGTTTCTGATGCCTGGGCCATGCGTACCCGGCTGCCGATTATTTTTTTCGCCTTCTTGTTACAAATTCTCAGGTTCCCTGGACAGATGACCAGATAGTAATAACCAGTCTTGGCCTTGAGTACCATGGATTTTGCTATCTGACCTATCTGGACGCCGATCTGCTGCGCTGCAGCTTCCGAAGTAGGAGTACTGCCGGGAGAAAACTCCATTGCTACCAGATCATTTTCCGTGAGAATACGGCGAACTTTTTCGGGAATCATCGCAGGCAACGCGGGATCAGGAAGAAAGATATCACCGTAGCTTTAGCCAAACAGTTGTTTGTAGGTCTGCGCGTAATACTTCATATCCTCGGGCTTTACCATGCTGACTCTGGACCAGGTATCAAACGGAGCGAAGGGCCTGCCAACCTTGATGCCTTTCTCAAGCAGTTTCTGATTCACTGACCTTAGCTCTCGACCGGTGTCAAAAAACACAAAATTGGCGTGAGACTTGGTCGTGTTTAAACCCAGTTCTTGTACCATGTCTTCAACGATCAGTTTGGATTCGCGGACTTTTCTACGGGTGTAGTTCTGAAATTCGTTATCCTGGTAACTTGCCGTGGCGGCGGTGATAGCTAATATACTGAGGGACCCGGTTCCTTTTGCCCCGATTTCTTTTATGTGATCGGCATGGGCAAAACCAAATCCAATTCTCAGCCCGGCCATACCATGGATTTTCGAGGCGGTTCTTGAAACCAGGATATTTTTGTGTCCTTCGCGAACCAGGTCGATCATACTGCCATAGGAAGGGTCGTCTACAAATTCATAGTAAGCCTCATCTATAAGGACCATGCATTTTTTTGACACCTCGAGCACAAACTCCTCCAGCTCTTTCTTGGCGACCATGGATGGAATTGGATTATTGGGGTTCACAATGTAGACCAGTCGAGTGTCCTTTCGAATGGCCCGTTTCATGGCGGCAAGGTCGATATTCATGTCGGATCGGACCGGTACTCGTATGATTTCCGAACCCATCGAACTGGAATACCTTAAGATCTGCTGAAAGGTAGGGTCTGGAGTTACCACTGAGCCACGATCCATGTTGGCAATTAAACTGGCAATCTCAAGTATTTCGCCAGAACCAGAACCAATTGTGACCTGATCCTTTGGTAATTGATTTAAATCGGCTATTACTTGATGTAATTCCTGCCTGACCCGAAAGTTATAGTGGCTCGATTTATCCAGATTGTTGTAAATAGCATTCAGAGCCACACGCGACATTCCGTACGGATTCTCGTTTGTTCCTGCCCGTATGATGTAGTCAGGACGGGTCGCTAAGCCTGTTGATTGCTTTTCCTGAAGTGCGGCAGTCAAAGTTCTTGGCATGGCAGCTGCGCCTAGTAATAAAGAACTGCGGAACAATGCCTGGCGGCGGGTAATAGACTGGGTCATGGCAAGGTATCTCCTGAATGCAAAAGGTATCAGAGCTCATATTGCGGCTTTATGCTTAAAAGTGTCAACAGGGAAAGGGATTCGTTTAGCTGAATGGTTGAAGGGATTAGTGTTTTTTTAGTAGAAAAGCCCCAACCCGGTGATCAGAAGTGTGACAATGACAGATTCCAGCCAACGCAGCGAATTTACTGTTATGACCAGCCCAGATTTAATAGTTGAACAAGAACATAATATTACCATTATCACTATCAATCGCCCCGCTTTAAAGAATGCAATAGACGGGCCGACAGCCGTACTGTTGGCAGATGCGTTTCGAAGTTTTGACCTGGACAACTCGCAGAGAGTTGCTGTGCTGACAGGCGCCGGCGGTACTTTTTGCGCAGGCGCTGATTTGAAAGCGGTGTCTCAGGGAAAGGGCAATCGGGTCGGTCGAGAAGGCGATGGCCCCATTGGACCGACGCGAATGCTGTTATCAAAACCCGTGATTGCTGCTGTTGAGGGGTTTGCTGTAGCGGGCGGTTTGGAGCTTGCAGCGTGGTGTGACTTGAGGGTGGCTGCAAGAGATGCTGTCTTTGGTGTCTATTGCCGGCGCTGGGGCGTTCCTCTGGTGGATGGCGGTACGATTCGCCTGAGTCGATTGCTCGGCCATAGTCACGCTCTGGATTTGATTCTCACGGGAAGGCCCGTTAGCGGCGAAGAGGCACAAGTTATGGGTTTAGCCAACCGCTTGTGTGAGCCCTCAGAAACACTCGAGGTCGCTCTGAATCTAGCAAGAGAACTGGCCCAGTTCCCTCAGCT
Organism: Pseudomonadales bacterium; assembly: GCA_028822125.1. GTDB lineage: Bacteria > Pseudomonadota > Gammaproteobacteria > Pseudomonadales > Azotimanducaceae > UBA9926. The sequence goes on from JAPKEK010000001.1 coordinate 24,105, forward strand.
GTGTTTGCGTAGTGACCGATTGTCGTCTTATCAGCAATGGGGTATGCCAATTGATGATGCTCTTGCCAACGAGACCTTACTCGGTCGGGAAGTCATCAAATCCGGTGAAACGCTTGCCGGAGCAAAAAGGTTCGCCGCCGGAAGGGGAAGACATGGCGATTTCTCTGACATTTGAAAACGGCATTACTTAAAAAATAATCCCAGCCTTAAAGAAGTTCGTTACCCTGGTCTGGGTTAACTTGTTGCGATTGATTTGTGCTGCTTGCTATGCGCCCTGGCTCTGTACCAGCCGAGTGTTCGCGACTAGAAGAAGAGATGTGAACGCGGGATCAATAATTTTTGGATTCGGGATGATTAGCGCATTCTGATCCCTCTCAGCAGTTTGCTATCGAGTGTTAGCTGCGAGCTATAATTTATTTTGTTGAACAAGGCAGGCGCGCACAGCATTGGCTGAGAAGTAAGCTGCAGCCCGGCTTGTCGTGCGCTCGGTCTGCAGAAGGTAATAGGCAATAACGATCATTGCCACGCCCAGGTTGCCAATAAAGTCGTGCCATTGATAATCCATATGCTGAGTTCCTGTTGGAAGGGTTACTTGCCATGCTGCCTATCGTAAAATAGCTTAAACATAGTTTCATCTCTGCCGTAACGCAAATCACCGGGTGCGACCGACTATTGTCGGGGCGGGAATTCGGGTCACCGAGGCGTTATAATTTGATCCCTGAATTACTTACTGAGTAGACACAATATGGGACTTATATATCCACCAGCCAGTGCTACTGTTAATGAAGTCCAGAGCTTGCCCCGGATTTTTCTATCAATCCTGACGTGTCTGAGATTGAAAAGGATAAAATATTCAGGAAAGAATGGCTGGCGGTCACCAGGGTAGATC
>JAPKEK010000175.1 GCA_028822125.1 Pseudomonadales bacterium
TATCTCCGCTCCTATAACGGGGCCGAGCGGGTTTATTGCCAGAGGTAAATCAAGATTTTGCGCTGTTTCCGCCATGAGAACTCCCTGTCTGCAATACCTTTCTTAACACTAACAAAGAATATTGCGTCGGCACAACCAGTAAAGAAGAACGTGAAATGCGGCCAGAACTGACCTTATCAGAGATAAGGTCATTTAGTGCCAGGTTAATCCGCAAAAACACCGTCTTCGGTCATGTAAACCTTTTGAATCAATGCCAGGTTGGTCAATATGATATTTGCTTGTGCCTGGGTAACCCCGTAAGTTGCGCTACCTTTTAGTACTTCCATATCTTGTAGCAAAATAGCCTTGTAACTGGCCACACACTTCCGCCAGCGCCGTTCCTTGCTTTTCAGGCGTTTGCGGGTATAGGAATCCATTTCACTGACTTCGCTGCCGCTGCTACCAACAAAAAATTCAGTGGATCCTGCCGCTTGGGGGGGCGGAGTTACGGTACCACCGGTGCCACCGGACATGATTATTCTTGGTCTGGAACAGGTATTTCCCGGTAATTGATAGTCAAGAGAATCCTGCACTGCCTGATGAATTTCCGCAGAAGCCAGGCAAGGCAGCGTCAGCAGAATACAACTTAGTATTATTATTGATTTCAATTTACAAGCTCCTATATTCAGACAGGGACATCGTGCATTGTCCCAAGTTAATGCCCTTTGTAAACAATAAATATTGCCGTGTCAGCATCAGGATATTATAAGCCCTATTTATCTTCCTTTAAAACTAAAAACAGCATAATGAAATGGGGCCAGAATTAATCAACACTCCTGCTGATTTCCAAGTCGCTTTAGACTCGAACTGCCATAAGGATAGCGGTAGGTATAAACGAGTGTTTCTCCCTTGTAGATACAATGGACTTTCACCTCAAGTTTTTTAGGATGCTTCTGGCCAAAAATCCTGATTTCCTGATCAACCTGAATCACATTTTCATCAAAGCCAAAACGTCTGTTCCTCGCTGGCGGCGCCAAAAGCAGGTTCCAGGTTCGACCTTGCTTATCCCTCCCGATTAGGCGATCGTGTGGATTACGCAACTTGAGCTCCGTCACAACCAAGGTCAGCCTAAATTCTTCCTGATAGCTGCTCCAACCATGATGACCCTGCGAATAAGGAATAGCTGACATTCCTGCCAACGTCATTATATACAATAAAATTTGGAGCGAACGTTGCATTTATCTACCTTTTGTAAAATTGGCCCTTAAAATAATCACTGTTTTGAGCGATCAATTCTGATAGCGACTTTAGCGGGCCCATCAGCAAGTCCATAATAGCTCAGTATAAACTCATCACTACGGTAGGCGGGCCCTCTGGGAGAATTTTCGTGAAGCTGCCTTAATATACCAATATTCCCCAGAGACAGGAGGTCTCCTGGGCTTAACCTCTTGCCAGATTGAAGCAGCTGATCCCGCAACCAGATTACTACCTGCAATGGCTCATACCATCCGGCCATCGTTCCTTGATCAATGAGGTTTCCGTGTTCATCATGAACGGCGAAAGTAAAATTGTTAATTTTTTCCAGCCATTGTTCCGTCGCTGACAATATAACCGGTTCACCCACAAACCCCATACGACTCCCCATATTTGAGACAATCGTGCCATTTACGCTTCGGGTGCCCGCTTCATAATAAGGATCGGGAATCTCCGCAAAGGGGATAATGGCATCAAGACCCGCAAGCACCTCGAGTGCTGTCTGGGCATCATTGATCGAGTCATCACCAACCCGGAAGGCAAAATCGGCTTCGAGGAAACCACGTTTTGTCTGGTCCAAAGTTACGCTGGTTCCACTTGGGAAAATCATGTTTTCCAGGATTGCTCCACGAATTCCCTCCGCAGGAAATGTAGCAAAGCCTGGTCCAGGACTGTGCCCACCCGTCTTATAGCCAATCACTGGGCCTAAATCCGCTTCGAAATATTCAACTATCTTGTCCTGCCACAAATAGGCATCATTAATTGACATCTGATAGGGAAAACCCCGCATAGGCCGAAGCGCAAGAAAATCCGCGGCGATCAGCTGGATTTCCCGATTGACTGCCATTTCTACATTTTGCTCGTCACTATCATTTTCTATGATTTCCTGGTCAACCCCGGGATTGCAGCCGGCAACAAAGACAGCCATAACAAACGTCAATACTCTATTTCTCTGTCTACTATGAAACTGGATCATTCTGTCTCCCATAACATTTATCGTTCAGAATATGATTAGACCCTGCCCAGGCGTCTGATCGTGGACAACTATTCCCGACCTGCAAAACAAATTATTCTAGCAATACAACATGTTATAACACTCAATAGTAGAATAAACTGGATCACTGCCCTAATATCAGTGTAAAACCAACCGCGTTCTGAGAATAGAAATTTTATATACGATTAAAAAACTTGCGGTAGTAATCGTCCTCCTGCTTACTTGTAGGGTGGTTCACGGCCACCATTCGTTTGCCGTTGAATTCACAGCAGAGAGGACCATTACCATAGCAGGCAAAGTAACAGAAGTATGGTTCAGGAATCCACACGTTCGATATTATGTTGAGGTAATAAACCACGACAACCAATCCGAACACTGGGATGTCAGAACCAGCAGCCCTTCTTTGTTGGTAAGAACAGGCTGGACAAAAAAAACCATATCGGCTGGTGACAATATCATTATAACGGGTCACCCAGGTCGAGAAGGCAGGAAACTACTATCCGTGATTTCAATTAAATTATCCGATGGCTCAATACTGGGCCAGGCCCCACAACCTGCTGGATATAACGATATACCCAGCAACTAAAAAAGAAGCATTCCTTGTCTACTCAATTATTTTCTAAGTTAATCGTTATCGTATCAGTCACACTGTTTCCCTCACTCGGTTTCTCACAAGGTTCAGTTGAAGGTGCCTGGATGCTTGAACTGAACGGTTCTCAAGCTCAGGTTGCTGATGCCATAGTGATTGGCGCACCCCAGCACCCTACACCCTCTATTCAAGGCAAACTGTCTTTAAAAAAATCAGGTCAGGACTGGATAGCACACGTAGAAGGCGGCCCGGTAGCGGTGGAAATCAAAGCGAATCAAATTGAACTTATAATCGACAGCAGAGACCTTGCTGGGTTTGTTTTTTTCAGGCGACTTACAGGCCAATTATCAGACAAATTCATGTCCGGATCGTTCACCATCGAAGGTAACACGGAACAACCCGAACCAGGCGGCAATTGGTCAGCGGCGCGTATCAAACCTGCTGTTACTGCAAGAAATGCCAAACCCGTTGATATTACGGGAATCTGGACTCCTGCCCCAGGGGTGGATTTCCGCAAATATTCCATGGACTTAACCGACACGGCAGCGACATGGTACCAGAATTATATCGCGCACTACGATCAGCCAAACGTGCGCTGTGTTTCCCCAGGCATTGTAGCCATGGTTGCCTGGGGCGCCTACCCAATTGAAATTCTGGAAAGTAAAAACAGATTCACCTTTCTTTATGAGGTTGACAGCGAGGTACGCCGCATTTTTCTGGGTGGCAAACAACCACCAGAGTATTACCCGCCATCGCCGATGGGGTTTTCCAATGGTTACTGGCAAGGGAGTAATCTCATTATCGAAACGCAATTACTCGAAGGAAACATCAGGGATTTCAAAGGTGAGCCCGTGTCTGAGGGTGCCAGAATGCATGAACAGTACACCCTGAGTGAGGACGGAAATACGCTGTCTGCTGTGATAACCCTGCTTGACCCCAAAAACTACAAACAACCTCCCATAAGAAGACGTAAATGGGTTAGGAATCCGGCAACCGAAATATACCCCTATGAATGTGACCCGGATTCGTTTTACCGGCAGATGTACAATGAAAATAAACTTGATATGTACTTCAGTCGATCGCAGCGAAGGCAAATCGAGTAACAACAGTAACAATAGGGTCAGAGTCAAGTGCCAGAGGAAATACTTTCAAGACGCTCTGATGTTCTGCGCAGTCATTACGTCTTGTTTATCTGCAACAAATCGGTATATACCCCTGATTCATTGATCCAGCAAGTGAAGATCTGGGCGCTCAAACTAAACCTGGATTAAATGAATTAACCGGCCCAAATCAGAAAACATCCAGGTCATTGGCCAGCACAACCGGCCCATCAAAGATCCGTCTTACTTCAGAAATCACATCTTCTTCCGGTGTGCCGTAATATAGGCCATGATAAAGCACCAGCAGACCTGGTTTCGCTAGCATGGCAACGCGGCCCACGTCTACCGACGTCGTATGCGCCTTTTTATGATATGACTGCCAGAAAGCGGTGGTCTTTCCCAGACCAGCCTCGCTTATCACCTCGTGCAGAAGGATATCCACGCCGCGGGCTTCCTCGATCAATCTCTCACTGTATGCCGTATCACCCGATATCACCACGGACTTATCTGGGGTGACCACTTTGAAACCAAACGCGGGTTTGATATCGCCATGGTTGACAGGAAACGCTGTTATGGTGAGTCCATCCTTCTGGAACAAGACACCTTCTTCGATTTCAACGAAGTCAATCTGATTACCGGTTGCGTTGGGCATTGGTTGCGTGCCAGAACTACGTATCCGCGTATCAGGTAACATCGTCGCCTTCATCCCGGCCACCATTTCGCCCATGCCTGCTGGGCCCCATAGTTTGAGTCCTTCGCGTCTGCGCCACCACATGGTGTAGCCCAATTCCATTAAATCCAAGGTGTGGTCGCTGTGCATGTGGGTTATGAATGCACAGCAAATCTGGGTTGGATAGAGGCTCGGAATATCGTAACGATATCGAGCAACAGTGGCGTTGCGAACGGTGCCGGCACCCGCATCAAACAGATAGGTTTCCCCCTTGTGCACGACGGCGATTCCTGGCCCGGCTCGATAGGCATCTGGAATGGGTGTCCCGGTTCCCAGGATCACAACACGCGTTTCTTCAAGCAACTCTTGAGCGCCTGGCTCAGATCTGGTTTCGACACGGGCGCTGGGTAACTCAAGCGAGAACTTCCCTCCTGCTGAGCCGCATCCTAGCAAAGTGATAACACCCAGAATGATTATAAACAGCTTCACCTTCCACCCCTTAACTCTATTCGTAATAGTAACGTCCAGGTGCTAATCGAAAACTTTAAACCGCCATCGTATCACCGGCCGCTTGCCATGACTCGACCTGCTCAAAACCACTGTGATCGGCCTTAGTGTCCACGCCTACTGTCAACCAACCTGGCAGGATAGGCAAGGCCAATACCCTGCGCCATGTACCAATAGCCAATAGTCTTGTCAGGTCAAACCCTCACTGACAGGTTACTCTCTGCTACGATAACTTTAAAGAAACCCTCTTCAAATCGATATCGGGTAACGCTACCCACATATAATACGCACTGCCTTGCAACCGGGACGCTGCTGCCAGAACCCTATCCATGCTTAAGAAGAGCTGCCTACGCTGAATGGAAATCGCGTCTGTACCTCATCAATTAGGCGAATAATCGCGAGGGAATACTTACAGATCCAGATCGATAGCGCTTGCGTGGGACTCGCCCCTCTCACCGATGCTAATCAGGCCTTGCCTCGGGTAACCCACAAGATCCAGCAACTGGTCATCATAAAGATCCAGTTGAGCAAAATCCTGACACAATAATTCAGCATCAGCCCTGATATCATGCGCACTGGCGTCTACATAGGATTGCAACTCTTCACCCATATCCTCCAAGCGTACAGCCAGGTCTTTTATGCTCGTTCCCTCACTGGAGAAAAGTCCAGCTACAATGTCGCCAATGGCCTCTGTATAGTGACCAAATGCAGTACTCAATAAAAGCTCAAACTCTTTATCA
>JAPKEK010000176.1 GCA_028822125.1 Pseudomonadales bacterium
GCCATCTTGTGCTTGAGGGTATCCACGGTACCCCATACATTCCACTCATCAGCATACCGGGCCGTGATTTTCAGGGTTACAGTTTCACCGCCACCACCAATCAGCAGGGGTAATGGTGACTGGATTGGTTTTGGCTCCAATGGCGCCCCCTCTAATCGATAGAACTTGCCTTCAAATGTAGCTTCAACTTCGATCAGCAGCGCCTTTATCAGCTGGCACGCCTCTTCTAAGCGCGACAGGCGTTCACGGGTCGAGAAAAAATCGATGCCATACTTCTGATGTTCATTCTCCTGCCATCCGGAGCCCAGCCCGAGGACGACCCTACCCCCGGAAATATGATCCACCGTGGTAGCCATCTTGGCTAGAACTGCGGGGTGGCGATAGGTATTACCCGTCACCAGTGTGCCCAGCCGGACTCTGGGAACCAGGGCAGCCAGGGCAGCCAGGGTCGTCCAGGCTTCGGGCCAGGGCGCTGATGTATCCTCAGCATTAGGCATAAAGTGATCCGCCAGCCAAATACCATCCCAGCCGGTCTGTTCGGCATGCTCTGCTAAAGACCTGAGCGTAATAAAATCATGGCTCGGTAGGGGCCATAGGCTAAATCTCATAACTGCTCCTTATACTCAATACTCAATACTCAATACTCAATACTCAATACTCACTTGCCAACAAAACTGCTACTGACATGAAACCTCTCTGAGGCCAGCACCAATCTATTCTTTCCGGAATAGAATTAATACCCCATAACGAGGATGGCTTGAATTTTCTTCCAACAATATTGTCAAGACTCTGTCAGATTATCAGAGAAATGTAAGGCGCCCTCATTCAGGCCAGCCAAGCATGTTAAACTCAACGTCATGACACATGACACCTTCTTTGCAACGGCGCCAAAGGGCATGGTAGACCTGCTTGCCAGAGAGCTGAGCCAAATGGGTGCCAGCCCGGTAAAAGAGTCTCGCGGCGGCGTACACTTTAGCGGTGATCTGGAAACCGCTTACCGAGCCTGTCTCTGGTCCAGGCTGGCGAATCGCATCCTGTTGCCTCTGGCAGATTTTGCGGCACCCTCTACCGATGCCTTATACCAGGGTGTGAAAGCAATAAACTGGTCTGCGCATCTCAGTGCAGAACAAACTATCGCTGTTGATACTAATCTCTCAAATTCCGGGATTACGCACAGCCATTTCGCGTCGCTAAGAGTCAAAGATGCCATAGTGGATTATTTTCAGGAAAGCCAGGGTCTGCGACCCAACGTAGACCTTGACGCGCCCGATATCCGTATCAACTGTTATATCTCTGCGGACCAGGCCTCGCTTTATCTGGATCTGTCCGGTACCAGTCTGCACCAACGAAACTATCGTCTGGACGCCGGCCGTGCGCCCCTCAAAGAGAATCTGGCAGCAGCCATCCTGCTTCGCAGCCGATGGCATGAAACAGCCGACGCACAGGGAGCCTTCATCGACCTGATGTGCGGCTCCGGCACACTGGTGATTGAGGCCGCTCTTATGGCAGCCGATATAGCCCCCGGCCTGACTCGACAGCACTGGGGCTTTGACAACTGGCAGCAGCATCGCCAGAGTATCTGGCAGCGATTAACTGCCGAAGCACAATATCGACGCGATAAAGGCCTTAAAGGGTTACCCGTGATACTTGGTTTCGATAACAATCGCCGGGTACTGGAACAGGCGCGGTCAAATGCCGACCGCGTCGGGCTGAGTCATAAAATCCAGTTTGTCTACCAGGATATATTCGCTTTTTGCCACGACCTACCCAGTCATGGGCTCATGGTAAGCAATCCGCCCTACGGCAAACGACTGTCAGAAAGCGGTGAACTACCTGCCCTGTACAAAGCCCTGGGGACTCTAACCAAGACGCAATTAGTAGGCTGGAAGGCCGCAATCTTCACTGAGAACCCGGCCCTTGGCAAACATATGGGCCTCCGTGCGGAAAAACTGCATACGCTCTATAACGGCGCCCTTGCCTGCAAACTGATACAGTTCGACGTAGACAAATCGCGATTCTATCGAGATGATCGCCTGCCAAGAATACTTGAGCCAGATGAGATAAGCCCTCAGGCTGTTATGTTCAGGAACCGGCTGACTAAAAACCTGAAACAGATCTCCCGCTGGGCCAGGAAATCTGGGATCACCTGTTACAGAACCTTTGATGCCGACCTACCTGATTACGCTGCTGCCATCGATGTATACCAAGGCGCCGACGATCAGACTGAAAAATGGGTCTGCATCCAGGAATATGAAGCCCCGGCCAGCATTGATCCAGGGAAAGCAAAATTCAGAACACAGGAACTGGTGACCGTGTGCAAGGCCATTTTCAATGTCAACGACGAACAGCTGTTCTACAAAACGCGCACTCGCCAACGAGGCGATTCCCAGTATGAGCGCAAGAACACCTCGCATGAATTTCACCAGGTCAGAGAAGCGACCGCTAAGCTCTGGGTTAATTTCGAGGATTATCTGGACACGGGTATCTTTCTTGACCATCGCCCACTCAGGCAGATCCTGAAAAAACAGGCGGCCGGCAAGACTTTTCTCAACCTGTTTTCCTATACGGGTGTCGCTAGCGTTCAGGCCGCATTGGGAGGCGCAACCAAGACAACCTCTGTGGATATGTCCCGCACCTACCTGGATTGGGCGAAAAGAAATCTGCGGCTGAATAACCTGTCAACGGACCAGCATGAACTCGTCCAGGCTAATTGCCTGAAGTGGCTGACCCAGCAAAAACCCGCCAGCTATGATCTGATACTGGTCGACCCCCCCAGCTTTTCGAATTCAAAGCGCATGGACCAGGCATTTAATGTTGCCGAAGATCATGCTGACCTGCTTCGTAACAGCATCCGGTTACTTCGACCCGGAGGTACCCTGTATTTCTCCACAAATCTGCGTAAATTCAAGCTGGATCACCGGATACAGGACGAATTCAATGTCATCGACATCAGCGCTGAAACCATCCCAGTAGATTTCAGCCGACGCCGGAATATCCACCAGTGCTGGCAACTATCAAGATGATTGAGCGCTATTGTAGCCATCAAATGCGCCACACCTGGCGGGCCCAGCTGGTAAACCTGACTGACCACCGCCAGGTCTTGATGCCTAGCAAGTGCACCCGGACGGCAGCCGCTATGACAAAAGTAAAGTCTTGTGTGAAGCGGCTCTTTTGATCCTTATCTGCTATGTGTGTAGTATCAAAAAAGGACTACTAATAAGAGGACTCGTGAATGAAGAGATTACTCGTTGCACTGCTAGCAGGATTTTCATTGGCCTGTGCAGCCAATCCAGTCAAAGAAAATATCGGCCTGTATGGTGGACACGTGGCGGACATAGAAGCTATGGACAATGCGGGTACCTCTGAAGTCCTCATCGCTGTTGATACCAGCCAGCGCGGCATTTTCAGATGGAACCCCAGCGCGACAATACCGAACTGGGAGTCGGTCACCAACCCTGAAGATACAACTATTACCGGCAAAATACCGGGTCAAGGATCCCTGGTAGAGGAAGATGTTGCCAATGCGGGGGTGATCTATGGGGTCATCTCATTTAATGCAGACAGCAGATTCAGTGCGCTGTACGAGAACAGCAATTACGGCGACCTATCCGGTACCGCTGTGTCATGGACTGCGTCCCTCGACAGTAGTAGCGCAGCCCTTGATGAGGTCACTTCCCTGCACGGCCACTCATCGGGCATGTATGCCGGCACCAATGAAGGTGACATCTATCTTAACGCATCAGGTGCCGGTGGTGCATTCACTAGCGTTTTCAGCCATACCAGCGGTAATCAAATTGTTGACTTTGCTGTTGTATCGTCGACCAAGGGTTATGTGGTTACCCGGGGCGCTACTGGCGGGGTAAGCCTCTGGTCTACCAACTGGGGTTCGACAACCACAGACCTAACGGCCAGCCTGCCTGCCACTGCGCCTGTGGAAATACGGACCGGCGCCTGCCCGTTAAGTGACTGTTCACTGGAAATCCACCTGATCGGCGCGGACCCTGCAGACAGCAGTGGTGACACCATCTACATAGCCGGTTCATCTACCAATGCTATGGCGTTCAAGAGCAGCGATGGCGGCGCCAGCTGGAACGATGGCTGGGATTACCAATGTGGTGAAACGGGAAGCGGTTGTGAAGACTATGACTTCACCGATGGTTATCCGAATGGCGATATCATACGGTTCAGAGGCACCGCCTCATCGGGAACAGAAAGTCGAAACGTTTTTATTTCCAAAGTTGTAATGGATCTTGACGATCCCAGCCCGTCCTGGACAGCAGTGCAGAAGTTAAGTTCTACCATCTTTCCTTCTGGGCCAACTGGACCCAGCATTACCATGACTTCAAATGTCAATGATGGTGCTCTTGCTATTGACGCTATTGACGATACCCAACTCTACATTGCCAGCGATCTGGCAATCGGTCAGATAACCCATGACCCGACAACCGGGTTTCCCAGCCCAGCAGGAGAGGAAATGGGCAATGCCATCGGTATCGAGGGTCTTGTTGTTAACGACCTGGACTTTTTTGAAAATTCGCCTACCGATAAAGAGCTTTGGATCGTCACCAAAAGTGGCTCAGGCTTTGCCCAGGGATACAATCCGGACGACCCTACCAGCGTTGCTGATGCCTCGGGCTGGGTCTTTCCCATTTATGTGGGCGGTGATGGCGCGCCCGCCACAGCGGTCGCCATAGACCCTGCAGACAAAACGCTGGCATTAATTGGTACAAACAGCGTGTATCGCAATGACCGGGCCGATGGCGCCATTGCCCTGGTCGATGTTGCCACCAACTGGACCAGGGTGTTTGATCCCCTGGATGCCGCATACTCTGGCACAGGCATGCCGTTGGAGTCCGACCGGGCCGACCGAAGCCATACCACCTCTCTGGAGTGGCAGACTTCCAGCGCAGGATCCTGTGATCGAGTTTATCTATCAGTTGCTAATACCGACACCGGCCTGGAAGGAGGCATCTTCTATTCTGACGATAAAGGCCTCACCTGGAACGTAGACACCCTGAACTCCGGGACAGGGCTACTGAAAATGCCTGTCAATGCCATCCTGTCGAATGACAATTTCCTCTGGGCAGCCGTGGGCGATCGAGATGGCAGAAGCAGTGAAACCGGTATTCGATCCAGGTTAAGTCTATGTTCAAGTTCAGCATGGTGGGAACCTTCGCATTCTACAGACACAGTTTTTGCCGCGCTTCAAGGTGAATACATTACTGCGCTAGATGGCACAACCAATTCAGCCACTTTTAGCGGCGTCGTTTACGTCACCAGCGACCAGACTGTCTACAAGGGAGAACTGGTGAGTTCCACTAGCTGCAGCACTTCAGGCTTTGATTGCTGGCAGTTTTCTGATGTTACGCCGACAGCCAGTCATTCCGGTTTCAGCGCCGTTGCCGTTGAGCCAGCAGATGCGGATCATGTCTGGGTTGCCTATGATAACTGTATTCAGGAATCTACTAACGGCGGCAGCAGCTGGGCTGTTTACGGCGATTCCTGCACGGATGACCATGAAGCCGTTAAAGTATTGGCATATGATGATCTCATCGCAGGTACGGAAGGAGGCGCCTTTGCCTATGTTGATGATGGCACAACTGCCTGTACTTCAGATGGCTTCACTTGGGATATCGATGCAAATAGCTCGGTAGAGCCACTGGAAGATGGTCTGCTGTTCATCCGCTACCTGTTTGATTTTACGGGTAATCCGCTGGTCGATGCGGCGGTTGATATGAATGGCGAGCGATCTTCGCCAAGCGAGATTGAAGTATTTCTGGCGACTCACAGTACTGCCATGGATATCGATGGTGACGGCGCATTAGG
>JAPKEK010000177.1 GCA_028822125.1 Pseudomonadales bacterium
CCCACCCAAACATGATAGTCAGCGAATGGCGGTGACGGCTGCAGTGAGCCCCAAGAGCCTGAGCCAGCTTGAGCCCGTCATCCGCAGGAGGGTGGCCGGGATTATGAGCGAGCTTCCCGTAGGTGAACAGTTTGACTGGGTAGAGCGGGTTTCCATCGAATTGACGACACAGATGCTGGCTACGCTATTTGATTTCCCTTTTGAGAGACGCAGCAAACTGACTTTTTGGTCTGATATGGCGACTTCCAGTGAAGAAATTGCTGGTGATGACAGTGTCAGTGCCGCGGACCGCCAGGCTGCATTGCAGGAATGCCTGTCTGAATTCGCGGCGATCTGGCAGGAAAGGGCCCATCAATCACCGGTCGGGAAAACTGATTTTATTACCCTGATGGCACATTCCTCAGCTTTTGCGAACATGGACCCTATGGAATTTCTGGGTAATCTGCTGTTACTCATTGTTGGCGGTAACGATACCACGCGAAATTCCATATCCGGGGGTGTACTGATGTTAAACGAGAATCCGGCGGAGTACGAGAAACTGTGCTTAGATCAGTCGCTGATTCCCAGTATGGTGTCCGAGATAATCCGATTTCAAACACCCGTAATGCATATGCGTCGAACGGCGACTAAAGATACGCAATTCAAAGGGCATAATATTAAGGCAGGTGATAAAGTCATTTTATGGTATGTGTCTGCAAACAGAGACGAAGCTAAGATAATGCGACCTGATGAGTTCATCATTGATCGGCAGGGGGTTCGTAATCATATTTCCTTTGGCTTTGGCGTACACCGCTGCATGGGTAACCGCCTGGCGGAAATGCAGCTGCGAATTGTCTGGGAAGAAATCCTGAAACGATTCAGGCGGGTAGAGGTTGTCGATTTACCCAAGCGCCTGAAATCAAATTTTATCAGGGGAATTACCGAATTACCGGTGGTGCTGATTCCACATTAACAGGCTTTCTCAGCGCGTAATCGTGCTCTTGCCTTTATTTAAACACCGCCATCAGGGGGGTTACATAATCCAGCAAGAATGACTTGTATCTGGCTTTTGAGTCTTCTACTCTGGGATTCCAGTTGTACAAAGAGTAAGCAGTGTCTGTAATTGATACCCTGCCCACGCAAGTGGGAACCAGCGCCTACCCAGCAGGGGTGCCTTATGGAATTAAGTTTGTTTACGGTATCGGTGCGGCAGCAGAAGCGATTATTGGAGTGGCATTTAATGCCTTCAACTTCTTTTTTTATACCAATATTATGGGGGTACCCGGTACCTTAGCCGGGCTTGCTATAACCATCGCGCTGGTCGTCGATGCAGTTACGGACCCGCTGGTAGGGACACTCTCAGATCGATGGCGATCCCGGCTTGGCCGCCGCCATCCGTTCATGTTTGCTGCGCCTTTACCGGTGATGTTATGCCTGTTCCTTATTTACAGCCCACCTGCGGGGTTCAGTAGTTTTACACTGTTTCTCTGGTTGACGGGATTGACTGTGATCATGCGTTCAGCGATGACCCTGTTTCATGTACCGCATTTGGCCCTGGGTGCTGAATTATCGGCGGATTTTACGGAGCGTACCCGGGTTATGAGTATCAACACCCTGCTGGGTTCGGTGGGTGGTTTTGGTACTGCCTTCGTTGCTTATTCTTTTGTATTTTCAGCAACGCCGGAGTATTCAAATGGTTTGCTGAACCGGGATGCCTATCCGACGTTCGCCATTTGGGCGGCCTGCGCAGGCGGTGTGATCATGCTTTTATCAACCACTCTAACGTTAAATCTTGTTCCCAGATTACCCCAGGTTGCGGTTGACTTGCCGCGACTCAGTACCATGGAATTTATCCGGGACGTCCGCTCAGCGATGTCTAACCACAACTACCTGATGTTACTGATTGGCTATTTGTTACTCTCTGCGACACTGGGTACTCGAGATACCATTGGCTTGCATATGAATACCTATTACTGGGAATTGCTACCAGAACAGATTCGTTATTTCATGATATTTGGTTTGATAGCACCCATAGTCGGTTTTGTTGTTGTTGCTCCTTTGCATGATAGATTCGAAAAAAAACCGGTGCTCATTACCGGGCTCCTGATGTTACTAATTTTTGCAACGTCGCCCGTGATGTTGCGCATTGCAGGCTATTTCCCGGAGAACGATAGCGATCTGTTAATCCCCTTTCTTATGGTTTTTTACCTGCTGACCCTGACCTTTGGGGTCATTTTGTTAATCAGTGCCATGTCGGCTCTTGCAGATATTGCCGATGAGCACGAGCTCAATACACATCGTCGCCAGGAAGGCATTTTTTATGCTGCCCGCTCATTTTTTGCCAAGGCCTCCTCCGGCCTGGGCCATCTGCTTGCGGGGATCGCAATCGATATTATAGATTTCCCCGTTGGCGCTGAGCCCGGTACTGTCGACCCGGAAATTATTTTCAGGTTGGGCTTGATTGACGGACCCATTGCCGTAGTGCCGGGTGTTATTGCTGTATTCTTTTATCTGAGATACAACCTGACCCGACGACGGCATACAGAGATCCAGGCACAGCTTAAAGCCAGAAGAGATGTACCATCCATTGGTTCTTCCTGAGGGTCTGGCTGACGAGCGAAGATGCTAACAACAGGATGTGTCCCTGCAGGACGCTGGTTTCATGGCTGTAAGGGATTAGATTCAGGCTGAGCTCAGCGCTTGTGCCAGGACTTCTGGCACTTTACATTCAGTGTATAACAGTAAAAGTGGGGTAGGCCATGATCAAGCTTGTCAGCCCAATGAAGCGAACGCCGGGCATGTCGGTTGAGGCATTTCGTCGATACTATGAGAGCCGACACAGGCTCATCGGTGAGAAGTACCTGAGGGGTTATGTGAGTCGATATTTCAGGCAGTTTCTCGACCCCCTTCCAGATCGAGCTGGGGTTCTGCGTGATCCCGAATACGATGTTATTCTGCATATCTGGTATCCTGACCAGTCAAGCTTTGCGGCCTGTGGTAAAAGATTAGCCGAGCCAGCAGTGGCGGCGGAGATTCGTGAGGATGAGAAAAAGCTATTTGATACGCGATACATGCGTTCTTACCTGGTTGAGGAGCACGAATCTGATTTCAATAGCTGATCTAGCTGATTGAAGCCCTACGACAACAATGAGAGATGAATATGAATAATGATCCTTATTTGCTCATTACAGCAGATACCCACGCAGGTGGCAGCCATGAGCAGTATCGCCAGTATCTGGAGCCGAAATACAGGGATCGTTTTGATCAGTGGCGTGGCGGTTATAAGAATCCATCCCAGGCGCACTATGGAAATAAAAAAATGCGCAATTGGGATCTGGAAATTCGCAGCCGGGATCAGAATAGCCAAGGTGTTGTAGGCGAGGTTATATTTCCCAATACGGTGCCGCCTTTCTTTAGGAAGAGCATTGTCACTGCCAGGCCGCCCGCCCCGGAAGACTATGAATTAATGCTGGCGGGTATTCGGGCCCATAACCGTTGGCTGAAAGACTTTTGTGCTGAAGATCCCGATCGACGTGCTGGTATTGGACTGATTTTACCCAACGATTTTGATGAAGCGATTCGGGACATTGAGTTTATTGCTGAGGCTGGCTTGCGAGGTGGTGTTTTGTTGCCGCTTAT
This sequence comes from Pseudomonadales bacterium, assembly GCA_028822125.1. Classification (GTDB taxonomy): domain Bacteria; phylum Pseudomonadota; class Gammaproteobacteria; order Pseudomonadales; family Azotimanducaceae; genus UBA9926. The sequence continues at coordinate 3,619 of JAPKEK010000177.1, forward strand.
TCCTCCCGACTGCACGTGGTTGAAACCACTTTTTGATCCCGCCTGGGACAAGGTTTTTGCCGCTATCCAGGACCATGATCTGGTCATGAATCAGCATTCTGGGCAGGGCTCACCGGATTATGGTAGCACCATGGTGGGTGAAGCCCTGTGGGTCACGGAAGTTACCTATTACTGTCAAGCTGGGTTTCGTCATCTGATTATGAGCGGGGTTTTCGAAAAGTTTCCGAAGCTCAAATATGTTCTGACTGAATCCGGTTGTGCCTGGGCGCCGGCCCTACTGGCTCAGATGGACCGAATTCACAGCGGTATGGCTGCTGGCGCCATTGGCGAGCTGAACTATGGCGATCAGGAATGGGTATTATCTGAAACGCCCAGTTTTTATGCTGACCAGAATTGCTGGTATGGCGCAAGCTTCCCCAGTAAAGCGGATCTCGGTGGTATCCAGCAGATTGGCGTTGACAAAGTCATGTGGGGTAACGATTACCCGCACTATGAGGGTACCTTCCCTTACAATCTTGAGTCGCTTCGGCTTACCTTTGATGATGTTCCGGAAGAACACCGAAGGAAGTTACTGGGGCTGAATGCGGCTGGGGTCTATAACTTTGATTTGAAAAAACTGCTGCCGCTTGCTGAGGCTTTCGGGCCAACCCCGGAGCAGGTCAGTCAGCCGCTGCCCAGGGAAGAGATTCCGACTGATTCCATGTGCTACCTGTTTCAGGGGGCACGGGCCGGTAGCTGAGGGCCAAGGGCAATACCGGCGTGTAAGTAGCCGAAGAAAATAAAGAAGGAGGAGATTATATGCCCGTTCCAGCAGGTATAGGCATCATTGATACCATGATTGGCTTTCCAGCGGAGGATTTTGCTATGTACGATTTTATTCGTAAGCAATTGAAAGACCCTTCTGCAAAGTTTGATTTTCCAGTCGAGTATATGTTCAAGCAGGTCCCTAAAGAGGTGTATGGAAACAATCAGGACCCTATTGCTGTGACCCTGGGCGAAATGGATAAGTACGGTATCGAAATAGGTTTGATCGGAGTCGGTGGTGAAGTGTCAAGAAAAGCACTTAGTAGTCACCCGGATCGATTTGTAGGCCAGGGTGCTGTTGACCCGAATAAAGGTATGGAAGGCGTGCGTGATATGGTACGGCAGTATGAGGCGTTTGGGGTTACCTCTTTTGGCGCATTTAATGCGGGCTATAACCCGCAGGTGGGTATTAATGATGCCAGAATGTATCCCATTTATGGCAAATGCGTTGAGCTAGATGTCCCCATTTTTTCCTGTGTTGGCGTGCCCGGGCCAAGATTCCCTCTGTGGCCACAGAAAGTCGAGCTGCTTGATCAGGTCATGTATGATTTTCCTGAACTGGTTTTTGTTACCCGCCATGGTTGTGAGCCCTGGGAGGATCTGGCTGTAAAGCTTATGTTGAAGTGGCCTAATCTGTATTACTCGACGACGGCGTTTGCACCTAAACACTACCCGGAAGCCATCATTAACTATGCGAACAGCCGAGGCGCAGACAAGATAATGTATGGCGGTTACTTTCCTATGGGGTTGAGTGTGGAGCGGATTATGACGGACATGCAGGGGCTGGCGCTTAAAGACGAGGTCTGGCCGAAGTTTCTGCGCGAAAATGCCAGGAAGGTACTGAAATTAAGCTAACTGGGGTCGATCTTAATGGTGCTGGAAGAAACGACTGATTTACCGCGGGTTGATCATCATAAATCAGGGATGACAGATTTGAACAAAAATAGTCCCAGGTGGCGGGTGCAAATGCAATGGTGTTATGGAGTGGTCTATGACAGATAAGGATTTTTACGCTAAACGCAATCCGGTTACCGGTGAGTTCTATGATCCTCGTATGCAACCGCGGTTTACTGAACTGGCCACGTTTATGCGTGCACCGGTTGCCGATGATTTAGGTGCCATTGATATTGGCTTGATTGGTGTTCCCACTGATCTGGGAGTAACCAACAGAGCCGGGGCGCGACACGGACCTAGAGAAATCAGAAATGCATCAAGCTTGATGCGAACCTTTAATATAGAACGTAACATCAATCCTTTTGAACTGTGCAGGATTGCCGATTTGGGCGATGTTCCGTTCGACGATTGGTATAACCTTGACCGGCAGATAGAAACCATTGAGCATTTCTACAGGAAAATTAACGCGGCCAATGTCATACCCTTGTCTGCAGG
>JAPKEK010000178.1 GCA_028822125.1 Pseudomonadales bacterium
TTGCTTCCAGCCAGTCAGTCCAGGCATCGGGATAGGTGCCCATCTGGACCACGGGGTTAATACCTGGCAAAGGGCCTTCATAAGATTTTAGGATGGCGTTATCTGGGTCAAAAAACCGAGGGTCGTTTGCCGTATCGGTGTAGCCGAACAGAACTGGATCATAACCGGCTTGACGGGCCAGTTGGTGTGCCGTGCGTCCAGTGGCGTACCATTGGTGCCCGATCTGTGATTCTGAAGGTACATGCCAGTGTGGAGAGATGCCCGGGATGGTCCGCAAGGATCTGCGTTGGCATAATGACATTTAAATAATCTACCCTGTTCGGCCAGTGCATCCAGGTTGGGAGTCTGGACCAGGTGGTCCAGTGCAGATAGACATTCGCCTCGCCATTGATCTGCTGTGATGAAGAGGAGATTTTTCATGGCTTTTATCCCTGATAACAGCGCTAAGTATGCCATAAGTGAATAACGACGGGTGTAATGCTTTGTCTGTGTTTGTCGAGGCTAGATTGAAAATGGCCTCTCAACGGCCCTGCTTACCTGCACAGAAATACAGCAGACCTGCCTGTCGTTCCAGTCGGTCTAACAGCCTGCTGTCGCGCTTGATAAAGTTGCGGGCAGATTCCACCTTGTAAAATCCACAGGATAATGGCTGCTAACCGTTATCCTGCACAATATCAAGTAATCGTAATGTTGCCTTATCGAGCGCGCTTCGGTCTGGGCTCAGGAGTTGCTGCGTGAGCTTCTTGCCGAGTTCAACACCCCATTGATCAAAGGAGTTGATGTTCCAGATGGCCCCGGATGCAAATACTTTGTGTTCATACAGCGCGATGAGCATGCCGAGGTTACGCGGGTTCAATTCTTCAAGCAGGAGAATTGAGCTGGGCCGATTGCCGGGATAATTCTTGTGGGCATCCTCTGATTGTTCACCGAGGGCCAGTGCGGCAGCCTGCGCAATCATGTTTAACAGTAGCAAGTTGTGTGCTTCTGGACTTGATGTGCGGTCCTTGCGGATTGCAATGAAGTCAACTGGGATTAGATGTTGTCCCTGATGAAGTAGCTGAAAAAAAGCATGTTGGCCGTTGGTACCTGTCTGTCCCCAGATAATGGGTCCGGTGCGATAATCTATAGGTTGTCCGGCTCGGTTGGTTGCTTTGCCATTGCTTTCCATATCCAGCTGCTGCAGAAAAGACGTTAGCAGGTTCAGGCGCTCGCAATAAGGTACGATAGCCAGGCTCTGGACATCCAGAAAATTACCGTACCATATGCCCAGCAGCGCCATAATCACGGGCATATTCGCAGATAACGGCGCGGTCCGAAAATGGTGGTCCATCACGGACCCGCCTTCAAGTAACTCAGAAAACCGTTCAAAACCAATAGAGATGGCGATGCTCAGCCCGATACCAGACCATAGCGAGTAACGACCGCCGATATCTTCGCTGAAGGTTATAATATTGGCGTTATTTATACCCTGAGCCCGAGCACGCTCTCGGTCCGTGGTCACGCCAATCATATGGTTGCTTGCCCAGGGTTTACTGAGCTTGAGTGTTTTACTTAACCAGGTCGCTGCTGCATTTGCGTTGAGCATGGTTTCCTGGGTTGTAAAGGTTTTGCTGGCGATAATAAACAGCGTGGTTTCACTATTCAGGTTGTTCAGCAGTTGACGTATTTCGGCTCCATCAACATTGGCGATAAAGTGCATCCGGTTGGTATCGATACAATACTCTCGCAACGCCGTGCAGACCATTTTTGGCCCCAGGTCAGAGCCACCAATTCCAATATTAACAATGTCGGTAAAAACCTGATTGGTATGCCCCCTGAATGAACCAGCACGGATGCCCTCTGAAAGGTTTTTTATGGTACTCACTTCAGGCTCACTGGCTATCAGGTTACTGCGTAATTTAGTATGGCCAACCGCGCGATTTTCCGTGGTATTGATTAAAGCACCACTGAATAGCCCCTCGCGCAGCGAGTAAAGCGGGGATTGTTCTGCTAATTCCAGTAGCGAGTTGAGTATGTCGTTATCGATGCCGTGTCTCGACAAATCGAGGCTAAGGCCTTCTACTTTGATGGGATGCTGGTTAAACTGCGTGCCTTCTTTAATAACATCTTCAATTCGAGGGGCATTTCCTGCCAGGGTTTTAAGTCGAGTCCAACTTGCTGTAATAGCGGGATTAAAAGCAGAATTGCTCATGGTACTGAGTCCTGTGAATTGATCGGTGTGATGGTGGATAGGCTTCTCTGCCGAGGTTTAATCCGCCATTGATTACGTTTCATCTTTTAAATGAACACGCATCCTCAGGCGGATTAAGGAAAGCATAAGTTGCTAAAACACCGACGCATAATAACAGTTTTTGGAAATCAGTGATGGTATTAAAAACAAAGACCGGCCATAGATCGGTTATAGAGGAACATCGATGACAACAGCCAGGTGGTTTGTTGCAGTATTTGTGACGGTCACAATCACCTTGTTTTTTACTTATGACCTGGATGGATTTCTTCAACTCAGCCAGCTGAAATTGCAGCAGCAAGCCTTAATGCAGATGGTGATGGCCAAACCAGTCGTGTCGGCAGCTCTATTTATGGTTGCTTACATTCTTGTGACAGCGCTTTCTCTTCCCGGCGCAACCGTAATGACCTTGCTGGCAGGCGCATTGTTTGGTTTTTATTACGGTAGTTTAATCGTTTCCTTTGCATCAACCATCGGTGCAACTCTGGCTTTGTTGACCGCCCGGTTTCTGATCAGGGACTGGGTTGAAACACATTTCTCACACCAGACAGCAAAGATTAATTCGGGGTTATTGAACGAAGGCGCCTATTATCTGTTGTCGTTGCGATTGATACCACTGATTCCTTTTTTCGTCATTAATCTCGCGATGGGTCTGACTCGTATCAAGGTGTCGGTATTTTATGTCGTCTCGCAGCTCGGGATGCTGCCGGCAACGTTTATTTATGTGAACGCCGGCCGAGAGTTAGCCCGGCTGAATTCGTTTGAAGACATCCTGTCGTTGCAGTTACTGTCGGCGCTGGTACTGCTGGGTATTTTCCCACTGGTGACCCGTCGTTGGCTGGAAGCGTTCAAAAAACGACGGACACGGTTGAGCTTTTCCCGTCCCAGGGTATTTGATAAGGATATTGTGGTACTCGGTGCAGGCTCCGGCGGCCTGGTATCGGCGTTGATTGGCGCGACGGTCAACGCCAAGGTGACCCTTGTCGAGGAAAATGAAATGGGCGGTGATTGCCTTAATACTGGCTGCGTTCCCAGCAAGTCACTGATTCGTGCTGCTAATCTCATGGCGGATATAGGCTCAGCCGGTGAATTTGGGATACAGGTTGACCAGGCCCAGGTCCACTTCCCCAATGTAATGGCAAGGGTCCGGTCGGTGATTGCACAGATCGAGCCTAATGACTCTGTCAGCCGTTATGAGTCCTTAGGCGTTGATGTCCGAAAAGGGCGAGCGGAAATAACCTCACCTTTTGAAGTTGCGGTTGCCGGCGAATCCATCACCACCCGGAACATCGTAATCGCTACAGGCGCGGCCCCGATCTGGCAGGAAATTGAGGGCATGCCGCCAGAACTTTGCTTTACTTCAGAGACGATCTGGAATCTGGCAGACCTGCCGAGTCAACTGGTTGTTATCGGTGCTGGGGCAATTGGAGTAGAGCTTGCTCAGGCCTTTGCCCGGCTGGGTAGTAAAGTGACCCTGATCGAGCAGGCGCCACGAATTTTGATTCGAGAGGATGTGGAGGTCAGCGAGTTAATCGCTCAGAGTCTTCAGAGCGAGGGGATCACTATAAAAACCGGATATGAGGCGGTACGGGTAGATTCGCAGGAAGGCGGCAATCGACTCATTTGCCAGGGACGCGAAGAGGTCGAAATCGCCTTTGATGCAGCCCTGCTGGCGCTTGGTCGGCGACCCAGAACAAAAGATTTAGGCTTGGAAACCCTTGGCATTGAATTACTGGATAACGGTGCAATTAAGGTTGATCAATACCTGCGCACTCAATATAACAATGTTTATGCTGTAGGGGATGTCGCTGGGCCCTATCAGTTCACCCATACCGCATCCCATATGGCCTGGTATGCCTCGGTGAATGCCCTGTTTGGCCTGTTCTGGCGATTTAAGGTTGATTACTCGGCAATCCCTTCCTGTACGTTTACATCGCCCGAAGTAGCTCGAGTCGGGCTTAATGAAAGTGAGGCCAAGGAACAGGCTATTGCCTTCGAAGTGACCCGGTTTGAACTGGCGGAATTAGACAGAGCCCGAATCGATGGGCGGGCCGAGGGGTTTGTGAAGATCTTGACCCAGCCCGGTAAAGATAGAATATTAGGTGTGACCATCGTTGGTCATTTAGCCGGAGAAGTGATTAGTGAGTTTACCCTGGCGATGAAAAACGGTATTGGCTTGAATAAGGTGTTGTCTACCATTCATATTTATCCGACCTTCTCGGAGATGAATAAGTATGTGGCTGGGGTTTACCGACGAGAACACAAACCCGAATGGGCTCTGCGCCTTGCGCAGCGTTTTCATCGTTTCCGTAGAGGCAGTTGAGAACAGGAAAATTTGTAGGAGTAGATCTACTGTCATTGCCTGATAGTCTCTATCAGTACCCTTCATTCGTTAGATCGAGCAGTGGAAATGCGCTGTGCAGACCTGTTGGATTAGGATTGATAGCATCACAGATAAAACTTTTATCAAGATCCTTAAAACAGGTAACGCCGCAGAGAGCCAGGGATTCTTTGATCTCGTGCCTGAGGATAGCCAGGCATCGAACCAGAGCATCACTTCCCCCGGCTGCGAGCGCCCAGGCTTCCAGTCTTCCCAGGCCGACAGCATTCGCTCCCAGTGCCATGGCTTTTAGAATGTCGGTGCCGCGATAGAATCCGCCATCAATAACGATCTCGGCCCGCCCATTGACGGCTTCAACAATACCCGGTAGTAAATCAAGGCAGCCCGAACCCTGATCAAGCTGACGGCCGCCATGATTTGATACGTAGATTACGTCCACACCGTTTTCCAGAGCTTTCTCGGCATCGTCGGGCCGGTTAATACCTTTAAGAATCAATGGGATGTCATGTTTTTCTTTTATTCGGGCTACATCTCGCCAGTTGAGCCTGGCCTGATAATTGAAATCACCCGGTGAGGCAGGAGAAGTGGGTATGACCCTTTTTGCTATATCGCGTTCCCTCCGGCTGACGACTGCAGTATCCACGGTCAAGCAGAAACCGATGTAGCCGCTATCGATGACTCGCTTAATAATATCGTCTTGCCAGCGCTCGTCTCCTCGAACGTAGAGTTGATAGATCTTGGCAGAGTTGGAGGCTTTGGCAATGCCCTCAATGTCGGGCGTGCAGACCGAACTTGCAATGCTCATGATTCCGGCTTGTTCAGCTGCAATGGCTGCGCCGGCACCTCCTTCTGGATCGAAGACCTGTAGGGAGCCTATTGGTGCCAGGATGAGTGGCAATTCAAGGTCAGTGCCCATGAACTGGATCTTTGTATCGATGGTTGAGACGTCGTTTAGTACCTTCGGTCGCAGTGCTTTCGAGTCAATGCTGGCTCGATTCCTGTTCAGAGTCGTCTCGGTCTCGGCACCACCCACCAAATAATCCCAGTGGTTTTGGTTGAGGTTCAGCCTGGCTGCTTTGACTATTTCATGAATGGTTTTGAATCGTGATTCAGCCATAGATAAATTCCGGGATTTTCTAGGATGATAACCGAGTCTTATAAAAGCGCAACAGGATCAGCTAGGTACTGGGCCGTTATAGTAGATCGGCAGAATTGGCAACCAATACAATCACAGCCTGCGC
>JAPKEK010000179.1 GCA_028822125.1 Pseudomonadales bacterium
GTACTGGATATTGTCCTCGACCGTGCCCGCAAATACGTGTGAGGACTGCAGTACGATTCCCAGGTTTGATTGAAGAAAATTCAGGCTTCGGTTTCGATAGTCAATCCCATCAAGCAGGATTGTACCGGCGGTCGGCTCATAAAATCGGCACAGTAAACTGATTAGCGAGGTTTTGCCACTGCCGGTAGAACCCACTATGGCGATGGTTTCTCCCTTGTTGATAGTCAGATTGATATCCGCTAAGACAGGTCCACCCACGGCATAGGAAAAATTTACCTGCCGGAATTCTATTTGATTTATGTCATTGCTCAGGCCGTCTTCAGCCAGTTCCTCACTATAGTTACCCTGCAGGCGCTGCATCACGTCTTCTGAATCCGCGACCTCAGATTTGGCTGCTATTAGGCTCATGATTCTCTCAGCAGATGCCTGGGCCATTTGCATTTCTGCAAACCAATGGGCCAGTTGTTCGATGGGTTCAAAGAAATGCCGGGTGTAGGTAAGAAAGGCGATGAGCGTCCCGGCTGAAATGATCCCCCAGCCTAATTCCACGCCGCCGACTACCAGCGCAATACCCGATGCCAGAGAACCCAGCGTCATGACGATGGGCAGGTACAATGCGGCCTGAATGGCATTTTGGACCGAGGCCCCATGCATCTGGTCTGTGAGCGTGCCAAATTGCTGGAGATTGTGGGACTCAGCGACGAATGTTTTGCTGGTTGCAATGCCCATAATATTTTCATTATAGGATCCAGTAATACGGGAATTCGTTTTTCTGACCTGGCGAGCGCTTTTCAAGATTCGAGACTGGAAAAACAGACTGATCCAGACCAGAGCGGGGAGCGTGGTGAGGACAATCAGCGCCAGAACCGGCTCCATGAACAGCATTGCCCCCGCAATTCCCGCCATTACAGTAAAAGACCAGACTAAATCCAGAATGCCCCAGGCCAGAATGTTTGAGAGGCGTTCACAATCGGATGTCATTCTTGCCATAAGCCAGCCGACAGGCCGATAATCGTAGTAAGCAAAGGAAAGGTATTGCAGGTTATCAAAACCATCACGTCGAATATCATGACTTATGTGACTACGCAATTTGCCACCGAACCATAGAAATCCGATAACAGCCAAAGCCAGTGCAACACAGAATCCTGCATAGATACCAGCATAGAACCAAAGATCAGTGGTATTACCCATGACCGTTAATTCGTCGATGACGCTTCGAGTGACCAGGGGGAATGCGATTTCACAGGTAGCGACGACAAAGGCGCAACACCCCAGGTAGATTACATCCGAGCGATAGTAGGTGGCGTAGGCGAGAAGCTGCTTCCAGATATCCAGGTTAACGCGAGCCGGGTTACTGCCCGATTCAAATTCATCACCATAGTTTTCGTCGTCGAAATAAGCCTCACTCATCCTGAATATTCCGGCTTTTTAGAGGTTGTCTGTATTTCACTTAGCTCAATATCGTTTTCGATGGCCCCCTGAATGACACAGAGCTTCTGATAGACTCCGGGTTGTTTGGATAACGTCTGGTGGTGCCCCTGTTGGATAATCTGGCCGGCATTGAGCACAAAAATCCGATCAGCATGCATGACAGAAGATAGTCGATGGGCAATGATGATGGTTGTTTGCGGGTTACGCTGGGCTCTCAGGGCCGTTAGTATTTTTGCTTCTGTGTCGGTGTCTACAGCAGATAGAGAATCGTCAAGAATGAGAATCGGGGGTTGTTTGACCAGTGCTCGAGCCAGCGCAATGCGCTGTCGCTGGCCCCCGGACAGGGTAACACCGCGTTCGCCAACCAACGATTCATAGGATCTAGGAAATTTCAATATTGAATCGTGAATCTGGGCGGTCATGGTAGCGCGGTGGATATCTTCTTGGCTTGCCTGAAGATGCCCTAATATGAGGTTTTCCCTGATCGAGGCGGCAAATAAGAAGGGCTCCTGCATGACAATACTCATCTGGTTGCGAGCGTATTTTCGATTGAGTTCACTGAGTTCATAATGGTCCAGTTTAATCGAGCCTGCCTGATAATCATGAAGCCTGAGGAGCAGTTGCACCAGTGTTGATTTGCCCGACCCGGGCGGGCCCAAAAAAGCCACAGTCTGGCCCGGCTGAATATCAAGTGAGATATTATCCAGGACGGGTTTGTTCATTTCATGACAGAAGCGCACATCTTGGAAGGTGATTTTTCCCTGCAGCCGGTGTCTGGGTGATAATTCGTTTTGTGACTCCATTGGTTCGGTCAGGATTTCAGCCAGGCGTCCGAGGGCAACAACAGCTTTGCTTGAATCGGTCAGAACACGGCCCATATGCCTGATGGGCCAGATAATCATGCTTTCATAGGTAATGAAGGCAAATAGGGTCCCGACGGTCAGCTCGCCTGTAATGGTCCAGGCTGCACCCGCAATTAGGAGTACGCCTATCTGGCCGAGACAGATGAGATCGCTAAATCCATAGTAGCCCCCCAGTAAGCGCATGAGGCGTTTATTTTCCTCTCTGAATAGGGCATTGCTTTCTGCAAATTTTTCGACTTCAAATTCCTGTCTAGCAAAAGCTCGAACGACACGAATACCGGTCAGGTTTTCCTGCAGCACCGTCGTTAGCCTGGCTTCACTTTCATCCACCTTGGTGAAAACCGATTTTACTTTCCGAAAGAATAGAACAGCACAGACGAACAAAACGGGCATACTGGCCAGTGATAGCAAGGCCATTTTAATGTGCAGAGTAAATAAGATGGGGGTGACCACTAGAAGCATTAATATCGCTCTGGCTATTTCAATGATCTGACCGCTGAGAAACACCCTGAAAGTTTCAACGTCTGAGGTGCATCTCTGGATTAGGTCGCCAGTATCAGTATTGTTGTGAAAAAGAATTGGCAGGTGATTTAGATGGTTTAACAACCTGTCTCTGAGTCTTCGCGCGATGCCTTCCGATGCTGTGGCAATGAGATGACCGCGCAGATAGAAGAACACGCCGGCGAGGCCGGTAAACAGCAATGAAATAACAGCAGCGATAAGTAGCAAGGCAAGGGTTTGATTGTCGCTTTCAGGGTTGACATAAACCTTAGCGACCAGATAGGCCAGCCAGTGGCTGGTCTCGCCATCAGTGCCACTGATCAGGATATCCAGTGCAGCTCTGGATATCAGTGGCAGCATGAAAAGAAAGACGTAACTCATCACCATGGCGCCAACCGCGAACAGGTAGGGCTGTCGAAATCCAAGTGAAATACTTAAGAGAAGTTGTTTATTCATTGTTCAGCACGGCATTCAGGGCTATTTACTATCGCAGTCATGGTCAGGATTCATGGGTGATGTGTTTTCGGTTTTACTTTCTATGACCTTTACTCATCTAAACGCCAGAATAATTTGTAAGAGCTGCCTGATTATGCCGTTTAATTACTGCAAAACAAAGCGGGCGCTGGTGGTTTATGTATAGTCAGGATTACCACAATACTGGTATTGTTAGGTTAGATTCTGTATAAGAATGAAGTTGTTTTATAGTGCAGGAAAGCTCAGGCCCATTACTTTGTAGCACCAGATATAGCATCAGATGTCACATCAGATATAATCACTTACAGTCGAATTCAGTATAAGGAAGAGCAATATGAAATTGTATAATTCAGTGGGTCCTAACCCAAAGGTAGTGCGCATGTTCATGGCGGAACTGGGCGTGGAGATCGAACAGCAGCGCATTGATATTATGAAGGGTGAAAATCGTCAGGCGCCTTATTTGGAGGTGAACCCTGGTGGTCAGTTGCCTGCATTAGAGCTGGATTCGGGGATGGTCATCAGCGAGATTACGGCGATCTGTGAATACCTGGATGATCGGCAAGGTCATACGGACCTTGTAGGCAAAACACCTGAAGATAGAGCTGAAACCAGAATGTGGGTGCGAAGAATAGACCTGGCTATAGCGGAAAACATAGCGAATGGGTTTCGTTCCTCAGAAGGCCTGGAGATGTTTAAAAACAGAATGACCTTGATCCCCCATGCATCCGATGCTGTCAAAGCACTTGCTCAGGAAAAGTTAACCTGGCTGGATGGGCTTATGCAGGGAAAGACTTTTGTTTGCGGCGAAAGGTTCAGCCTGGCTGATATTATGTTGTTTGTGTTTGTGGAGTTTGGCACACAGGTAGGCCAGCCAATGAATGCTGATAATGCCAATATTGCCAGCTGGTATGAATCGGTCCAGTCAAGAGACAGCGCATCCGCCTGACTTTTTAGCTGGCTGATGGAGGCATCATGTTCCAGGGTATGAACTTTTCGCCGGCGTCTTTACCCCCATCAGTTGACAGGCTGCGGGAGGAAGTGCGGGCATTTTTAGACGAGGAAACGGACTGGCAGCCAAATTCGGACTTTAATGCAGGGGCATCTCCTGCATTTTCGAAACGGCTGGCAATGCGAGGTTGGATCGGTATGACCTGGCCAGAGCGCTATGGCGGTGGCGGGAAGTCGTTTCTTGAACGATATGTGGTTACCGAAGAGCTATTAGCTGCCGGCGCGCCGGTGGGTTGCCATTGGATCGCTGATCGCCAGAGCGGGCCTTTACTACTGAAATTTGGCACCGAAGCGCAACGAGAAAGATTCCTGCCGGCTATTGTCGGAGGTGACTGTTTTTTTTCCATTGGTATGTCCGAGCCGGATACCGGATCCGATTTAGCGTCTATTAGGACGAGTGCGGTCAGGGTAGATGGTGGCTGGTGTCTGAACGGCAGTAAAATATGGACCAGTGGGGCCCATTTAAACCATTATATGGTTACCCTGGTGAGGACCAGCGCGCCTTCGGAAAATCGCCATGCCGGTATGAGCCAGTTTATTGTTCCCATCAAGGACCCTAATGTAACCATACGCGGAATTGATAACCTGGCCGGTGAAAGTGATTTTAACCAGGTCTTTTTCGATGATGTGTTCATTGCCGATGAACTGGTGGTGGGAGAACCTGGAAACGGCTGGGCCCAGGTCATGAGCGAGTTGGCCTATGAGAGAAGTGGCCCAGAGCGTTTTCTCAGTGCATTCCGGGTGTTGACCGAATTCGTTGGCTGCCTTCAGGTTTCAGCAGATCGTCGGCAGAGGGCCTTGGCTGGTCGACTGATAACCCATCTGGTGACACTCCGCCGGATGTCAATTTCAGTGGCTAGTATGCTTGAAAGTGGAGAGATGCCGGATACTGAAGCGGCTTTGATTAAGGATCTTGGCAATACCTACGAAAGAATGGTGCCGGAATTGATTCGATTGCATCTGCCTGATCAGGGTTCGGCCAGCCTGTTATCGGCGCTGCAGGAATGTATTCTACATGCACCTTCGTTCACGCTGCGCGGTGGCACGCGGGAAATCCTGCGTGGCATTATTGCTCGTGGTCTCGGTTTAAGGTAGTCACATCGATGAATGAAGATCAGATTTTAGTCGCCGATACGGCAGATAGGATATTCAGGGAAGAATGTCCTACGCAAATTGTTGAACAGGCGGAACAGGGCATTTACCCCAGTGAGTTATGGAATATCCTGGTTGATAATGGCCTGGTCCTGGTAGGAATAGATGAAGTTAATGGCGGATCGGGTGGCATATTAGTTGATGCTCTTGTTATTTTGCGAGAAGCCGCACGCAGGGCGGTACCATTGCCTTTGGCTGAGACTTTTGTTGCCAGCCAGTTAATGAACCAGTTGCAGCAACCGATACCGGCGTTGCCGGTTACCCTGGTTCAGGGGCATTTTGACCTGACCGAGCAGGGTCGCTTGACCGGACAATGCTCAGCCGTCCCCTTTGCCCGGCACTGTCAGTCATTCCTGATAGTGGTCGGTGATTCAGTTC
>JAPKEK010000180.1 GCA_028822125.1 Pseudomonadales bacterium
CTTTTACCGATGTTGAGGATTTGAAAAGACGGTTGGGCCTGCTACAGGCATCCACACGCTTACTGCTTAGCCAACCGTTGCTGGCCAAACGCGTGCAGTTGTCGCTGGAAAATCATCTGGGTGTTACGCTGCAGAGTTGGACAGATTCTCATGGAGATTTTTTCAACGCGGTACAGATGGAAAAAGTGCTGATGTTTCTTCTGCTGTCCATGATAGTGGTGATTGCATCGCTGAGCCTGGTTGCCAGCATGGGGATCATGATCCGCGAGAAAAAATCAGCGTTGGCTTTACTTCTCAATCTAGGGCTGGGACGCCGCCAGTTAATGATAATTTTTCTCTTTCAGGGTTTTTTACTGAGTTTATTAGGTATTTTCATAGGGATCCTGATAGGAATTCCGCTGACATTGTTCTTGCCTGAAGTGATGAGTTTAATTGAGGCTGTGTTCGACTTTAATTTCCTGGCAGGAAGTTATTTTAACCAGGTACCAACAGAGCTCAGGTTTTTAGATATGGTGATTATCTGTGTGCTGGCCATCGCTATCAGTACCGGTGCTATCCTGCCTCAGGCAGTTGCAGCAGGTCATACTTCCACAGCTACTGTTCTAAGCTAGAGGCTTGTTTGGCCGTTGTTTTCGGCTATTTTGATAACGGTTTATTTTCAGTCGCCAGTATATTCTTACCGTGATGAAACCAACCAGTCCCATGCTTAACCCACAGATTAAGCAGCCGAGTATAAGCGGCTGCCAGATCTCCGCCAGACGTAACCCCAGCCATTGGAAACTGATCTCAATAGTACCGAGGTCGGCGCCTGTTCCGGTTAGCCAGGCGCCCAGACGGTAGGCGAAGTACATCATGGGCGCCATGGTCAGGGGATTACTGATCCACACGATGGCAATAGCAACGGGAATATTACACTTTCGGTAGGCGCATAAAATAGTACAGGGTAGCATCTGGAAAGGAATGGGTAGGAAGCAGCAGATGGAACCGATTAAAACGCCATGGGAAACAGAGTAGCGATTAAAGTGCCAGAGATTGGGTTCAAAGATGATCGTACCCAGGGCGTTGAGTATCCGCGATTTTTCTAGTTTCGATCTTTTCGGTAAGTATTTTTTCAGCCACATGGTAGCGCCTCATCTAGGGTGCCTATTATCTATATCCCTATCCCAGAAAGAAACAGAGATTGGCAAATAATATTTATCCTCGATCGAGGATGGCGAAAGGCTCACAACATTGTGGCTGGCTCATTGCAAAAATAGGCCATGCTCAGGCTTTCTTTGACTCTATTACTCATCAATTTCAGCATCTTATCATTGCCGGTTCTGCCCGAATGGTCATTGCTGATCGCAGGGCTTCCACTGGGCATGTTCCTGCTATCCTCAAAAAAGCTTTGGCTGCTGGGCGTTTTACTGGTAGCGACAGTGTATTTTCTTGAATCCATGGATCAAGCTGTGCAAGCGCTTATACCGGCTGGATTAATCGGTTCGACTTCCTGGTTATCGGGTAGGGTGCAGGGCTTGCCATCAAATACGTCGGCATATGCTGGATTCGTTTTTAAATTGGATGAGCAGATTAAAGGTGCGCCCAAGACCCGGTTGTTAAGAGTGCACTGGTATCGGCCTGGGCTGAAGATAAGCACTGGCGACCGGTTTGAACTGCATCTGCAGTTTCAGCCCGTAAAGGCAAGAATAAATGACGGTCTTGGTAATTACGAAGACCAGTTGTTCTTCAGGGGTATCCAGGCAGTCGGCATTGTTCGTAATTTTCGTTTTATCGAAAACCAGTGTTTCTGGTATCAGGTCGATTGTCATCGCGCAGCTATCCAAACCTGGATAGCGTCTGTTGTTGCTGACAGCAACGTTTTACCGCTGCTATTGGCTCTGGCAATGGGTGATAACAGTCAGTTGACCTATCAACATCGTCGCATCTTGTCAGCGACGGGCACCCAGCATTTATTTGTAGTTTCCGGGCTGCACATCGGTTTATTCGCATGGACCTGTAATCGACTGTTTCATTACGCTGGCTTAGCTTTTCATTATCGCCTGTTAGCTGCATTCGTATGCAGTCTTTTGTTTGGCGCATTAGCCGGTATGGGCTTATCGGTACAGCGAGCCCTGGTTATGGTCGGTTGTTATATGCTGCTGCTGATCTTCAGGCGTAGTGCTGACAGCCACGCTGGCTTCAGCATTGCGCTGGTGCTGGTGCTGGTTTTCAATCCGCTGGCCACGGGTGATCGCGGCTTCTGGTTCTCTTTCTGTGCGGTGGCCATCCTGTTGCTAAGCCAATATGGTGATGTCGGCTGGGCAGGTGATAAAAAATTGGCTGGGCTGATGTTCACTTTCAAAACGCAGGTTTGTATATTTATCGGGCTCGCGCCTCTGGTTTTAGGTGTTTCCGGCAATCTGCCGTTGATTTCCGCATTGGTAAATCTGGTGGCGATCCCATGGATGAGTCTAGTGGTTGTGCCGCCGCTGCTAATGGCCGTTTCAGTAAGAGTGTTAGCGGTCACCTTCGAACATCGGTGGATAACAGGTGTTGCAGACTACCTGCTGCAATTGTCCGAGGGCGCAGCGGGAGTTTTATGGATTTTTCTTGAGATCTCTGCGCAGACAGTCCCGGCCTTTGCTTTTGGCCGAATTGAGTTGGCAATCAGTGGCTTGGCTTGGCTGGCTATCGTGTTGTTTATTCTGCCGTTACGGTTATCGGCTCACTGGTTATTACTACTGAGTGTTCTTCCTCTTGCTAATATCAGCCCTCACAGGCCTGCATCCGGGGATCTCTATTTAAGGGTGTTTGATGTAGGTCAGGGTCTCAGTATCCACCTGCAGACCAAAAGCCAGGATTTGTTATATGACACGGGATCGAGGAGCCAATCCGGGACTGATAGCGGACAGACAGTGATACTGCCAGCTCTGCGATTGCTGGGCGTTAATAAGCTGGATAGACTTATACTCTCTCATCGGGATAGTGACCATGTCGGGGGGGCTCAGACTGTTCTGCAGGCGCTTCCGGTACTGGCTGTTATCGGTGCTGATTATGGCGATTGTACACCGCCAATCCAGTTCGATGCAGACGGCGTCTATTTCAAGGTGTTTCAGGTTATGCAGACGGACAATGACAATAACAGTTCCTGCCTTTTACGGATTAAAGGTAACAACTTTGATATTTTGCTCACTGGCGATATCGAATGGGCGGCTGAGTATGAACTCATCCAGCGGTCCATTGGCAGGGTAGACCTGATCACGGTGCCGCATCACGGCAGTCACTCATCTTCAAGCCCGGCTCTGCTGAATCATCTCATGCCGCGCCAGGCGATTATCGCAAGTGGCTATCAGAATGCGTTTGGACACCCTTCAGCCATCGTTGTAAAACGTTATCAGTCGAGACATATTGATCTGCTGAATACCGCCACCAGCGGTTCTGCCGTCTATAGAGCTAGCGGCGATGGCGTTGTGCTAATTGCTGAGGCGTTACCGTTGCAGAACAGATTCTGGCAGTACCCACGTTAAGCCGACTGGATGGTTGCCTTGCTATTATGCGCGTCGGCGAAGGCGTCAATAGGCTACTTAACCGGACTCAAGCAGGTTTGTCAGTGTTGCCAGCAGGTGTGTATTTTCAGCTGGGGTGCCGATGCTGATGCGCAGCTTATTGCTTAGTCGTTGCTCTGGGAAGTAGCGAACCAGTATTTTTTCAGCCTTGAGTTCCCGATACAGCCTTTCGGCATTTTTGGCGCAGGTCCGGGGTACTGTAACCAGCAAAAAATTGGTGTGCGATACCGGACTGTCCAGCCCCAGGAAAGTTAACTCTTCCTGTAAAGACTGACGCTGTTGCCTGACTTTAGCCCAGGTTTCTCCTGCATAAGTCTGGTCGGAAATTGCTGCAGCAGCAATTTCCTGGCTGATAGTGTCCAGGTTAAAACTATCCTTGGTTTTGTTGAGCATGGGGTCAATCAGGTGTTCGGGACCGATGCCGTAGCCGAATCGGAGCCCTGCCAGGCCGTAGCCCTTGCTCAGGGTTCGGAGGAGGACAATATTCTGAGAATTAACAGCCATGGTTGTCAGGTCATGGTTCGGCAAATCAACGAAATCAATGTATGCCTCATCAACGATTAACAGGCCATCCAGAGAATCTGCAATAGCACTGATTTTCTCTGGAGGTAACAGACAGCCGCTGGGCGCATGAGGATTTACCAGAAAAGTGAGTTTGCAATTTTCCTGATTTAAGTCATCTGCAAAGGTTCCCGGCAGTGACCATTGGTCCGTGAGTGGCACCATCTTGCATCGACTGTCGTGGATGGCGGCCAATACCGGATAGAGCGAGTAGGTGGGGTCAGTCATACCTATGCAATCGCCAGGATTGACGAAAGTTGTGAGTAGTAGTCGCAGCAATTCGTCACCACCTCTGGTGGCGATAATATTGTTACGATGGATATGATGTACGGATGCAGCGCAGTCCCTGAAGTGATCGGCTTTGGGGGATGGATAACGGCGTAACCGGCTGGTATCAAAACCTTTCAATGTGGCATCAACCGCCGGTGATGGCGGATACGGGTTTTCATTGGTGTTCAGCTTGATTACGCCGGTGCTGTCAGGCTGTTCTCCAGAAACGTAGCCGTTCATGTTGAGAATATTCTGTCTTTGGTATGAACGGGGCTTAGGCATCGGCAGATGTTTCCTGGTATCGGATTTGCAGTATTTCTAATTCAACTTTACCAGCAGGAACCTCGGCAGTAACGATATCACCGAGTTTTTTGCCCAGAAGGCTTTTTGCTACGGGTGAATTTACGCTGATCCAGCCTTTTTTTAAATCGAATTCATCACCACCGACAATTCTCAGACATTGTGAATCACCGCTTTCTGATTCCAGTACTACCCAGGCACCGAAATACACTTTGTCCGTGTTATCCGGTATTCGATCAACGATGATGAGATTATCCAGCCTTTTTTCCAGATAGCGGATTCTGCTGTCGATTTCACGCAATTGTTTCTTCCCGTAAATGTAATCCGCATTTTCTGAACGGTCACCCAGGGCAGCCGCAGCAGAAACCTTCTGAGTTACGTCTGGTCGCTTTTCTTTCCATAGATATTTGAGTTCTGAGCGAAGACCTGATGCACCATTTGGTGTAATGTAAATTTTGTTGCTCATAGCGCAGGCGCTTCGGTAATGTAGGGGCGAACCGAAAGTTTACTGGAAATGCCAAGCCTAAAAAAGACAGTATCTGCAAACCCCGACTGGATAATGTGTTTCTTGCTGTTGGCTGACAGTCGCTGGGGTGTTTCAAGTCGACCTGGATCTCTCGGGTCAGGGTTTAACGCTGGCTATTGCCATTGCCGGGCGGCGGGAAAGCGGTTTGTGTTCTACCGTTGACTGCCTGTCCTTGGCTGCCTCTTCTGGAAAGCCTCTCCTTGACTGCCTCTCGAAATTGCCAGCTGGAGTAGAAATCATCATACCGGTGTTGACGCTGTATTAATCTGCCTTTAGCGCTGGATCGGGCTCTGGTCTTAGCCAATTAGCATCGAACGCACAATATTCGCGCTGGCATTGGCTATAGACTCTTGAATAAACTAGAAATGAGCTTAATAAGAGTTCAGATAGCGTTGTTTGACGCTAATGGATCGAGATAAGGGCTAACTTGAGAGGCTGGGCTATGAGATTGGAAAAACTGACAGGTAAATTGCAGGCGGTATTAGCTGATGCAGAATCATTGGCAGTAGGCAAGGATCATAGCCAGATCCTTCCCGTGCACCTCATGCAGGTTTTGCTGCAGGAAAAAATGGGATCTGTCTATCAACTGTT
>JAPKEK010000181.1 GCA_028822125.1 Pseudomonadales bacterium
AAAGTATTTACCGCTATTACGAGTAATCATGCCGCAAAGTGGACCTGGGTTGCAGAGGAACTATACCAGCATGTTACATTGTATTAAGTATCGGTCAGGACAGAAACAGAAATCGGGACTATGAGCACAAGCCAGGGCCATCAGGGCGCCAACATAGAAGTCTTCTCCGTCAGCGGACTCAATCGCGCTGCCAAAGGCATACTGGAAAATGAGTTCCCGCTGGTTTTCGTAGAAGGTGAGATTTCGAACTTTGCCAGACCCGCTTCGGGACACTGGTATTTCACCCTGAAAGACAGCAAGGCTCAATTGCGAACGGCGATGTTTCGCAATCGCAATCAGCGCGTGCGATTCAATCCTAAAAATGGCCTTCAGGTACTCGTCAGAGGGAAAATAAGCCTGTATGAGGCCAGGGGCGAATATCAATTTATTGCAGAACAAATGGAAGAAGCAGGCGAAGGCGCGCTCAGGCGTGCCTTTGATGAACTTCGTCTGCGCCTGCAGCAGGAAGGCCTGTTTGCAAGTGAGCTCAAAAAACCTATTCCGAAGCTAGCAAACCACCTGGCCATCATTACCTCGCCAACTGGCGCAGCAGTCCGCGATGTCCTGAGCGTTATAAGAAGAAGGTTCCCGGCATTACGCAGCACCCTCATCCCTACCCAGGTGCAGGGTGAAGAATCCATCGGCCAGGTTATTTCCGCTATCCAGCAGGCAAACCAGTTTACCGCTGATCCTTTCGATCTTATCCTGGTTACCCGGGGAGGTGGTTCGCTTGAAGATTTATGGACTTTTAATACGGAACCGGTCGCCAGAGCAATCGCTGCAAGCGAAATCCCTGTCATCAGTGCGGTTGGCCACGAATCAGATGTCAGCATCGCTGATTTCGTAGCAGACCTCAGGGCGCCAACGCCCTCGGCAGCGGCTGAACTCATTGCACCTGATCAACACGAATGGGCGCTGACCTTCGATAGAGTGGAAAGCCAGCTGATTACCTGTCTGCAAAATGAAATTGAATTTCGAAAACTTTCGGTCAATTCCCTGGAACGCCGTCTGCGCAACCCAATTCAAATCCTGACCGAGCTGAAAAACAGGTTAACCCAGTTGCAAAGATCACTGGCAACCCATATCAGACGGGCATTACAGGGTCCTGACCTGGCAATGCTAGAAAAGAACCTGTCCCGCCTGATAATTCAGCGGCTGGAACGACTAAAACATATTACTTCCCTTTCTGAGAAGAACCTCAAATCACCTCAGCAAAAAATAGCAGTAATACGCGCAAGACAGCAACACCTTCAGGCAGATCTTGGGCAAACGATGACAACAATCCTTGCAGGCCATAAAAGTACGATGTCTCTGGCATCGGGTAAACTCAATGCCTTGAGCCCACTGTCAACGCTGGAGCGGGGGTACGCGATTATTCGCAATGCTGAGGGCTCAATCATCACCAAGGCAGCTCAGACCAGCCCAGGCGAGAAAATCACTGCACGGTTTGCTGACAGTGAACTCAAGGCTGAAATTATCGACACAGGCGGGGGGAAAAAATGAAGACCCTGTTCACTCTGGGCTTACTGCTCTGCCTTAACCAGGCTAATGCCTTACCTGACAACAGACCGGTACCTGGTGGTATTGCCGTCATCGAGATTCCACTAAACAGCACGGCACAGTTCGAAGGCGATCCGGTGTTGACCACTTCAGAAAATGGCAGGCAGTTGGCAATCGTTGGCATCAGCCTCAATGCCAAACCCGGAACGGCCACCCTGACGACCAGCACCGGACCGGTTCAGTTCAACATTGTCAGCAAGCGCTACTTAACCGAAAGCCTTACCATCCCCGACCAAAACAAAGTAACGCCACCCTCCAGGGACTACCCTAGAATCCAAAGGGAAAGAAGCGAGATGAATGGCGTATTTACCAGCTTTTCCCGGACCCACGTAAACATGGACTTTGCTCTGCCAGTCACCGGCAGAACCTCCAGTAGTTTTGGAAAACGCCGTATCCTGAATGGGCTCGCCAAAAACCCTCACAGCGGTATGGATATCGCGGCTGCAGAAGGAACCCGCGTCAGCGCACCCACATCTGGGCGAGTGGCCGCTACCGGCAATTACTTTTTTAACGGCAATACCGTATTACTGGACCATGGCCAGGGACTGATAACCCTGTACTGTCATCTGAGCCGAATTGGCGTCAAAGCAGGCGACCTGGTGAACAAAGGGGATATTCTGGGTGCGGTGGGTCAGACAGGTCGGGTCACCGGCCCGCATCTTCACTGGAGCGTCAGCCTGAATAATAATCGTGTTGATCCTGCCCTGCTGCTGATGCCCGATCAGGAATGACGGCGTTTTTTTTCATTTTTCTTAACATGGGCCATCAATCTGCGTTTACGAGAGATCTGCCTTTGCGTTAACTTATTCTTGCGACCCTTGAAAGGGTTATCACCTGTCCGGAATTCAATCCTCAAGGGGGTCCCCTTCAGATTAAGGGCCTTATGAAAATGATTGCGAAGAAAACGCTTATACGACTCTGGAATGGAGTCGGTCTGGTTACCATGAATGACGATGATAGGTGGATTGCTGCCGCCTGCATGGGCATACCGTAATTTAATCCTGCGTCCTTTTACCAGCGGTGGCTGATGGGCCTGCAGCGCATTGGACAGGATAGTATTCAAGCTGGCTGTGGATATCGGCCGGGTTGCAGAAGCATAAGACTGGAGCACCGAGTGATACAGCTTACCGACGCCGGAACCATGCAACGCAGAGATAAAATGGATACTGGCGAAGTCCAGGAACGTCAGCCGCCTATCAAGTTCCTGCTTGATGTATTGCTTCTGTTCCAGGTCAGTACCATCCCATTTATTAACAGCAATCACCAGCGCGCGACCCGCTTCAATGACATGGCCCAGTAAATGCAGATCCTGATCAACAATGGCTTCTCTGGCATCCACCATCAGGATCACCACATTGGCATCATTGACCGCATCGAGCGTCTTTATCACAGAGAATTTTTCGACAGCTTCAACGACTTTTCCCCGACGTCGAACGCCAGCGGTATCAATGATGGTATAAGCCTGCCCGTCTCGCTCATAAGGGATATAGATACTGTCCCTGGTGGTTCCGGCCTCATCAAAAACAACGACTCGGTCTTCCCCTAGCATGCGATTTACCAGCGTCGACTTGCCAACATTAGGGCGTCCGACCACAGCTAACTTGATGCCATGCGCTTCCATTTCCGGTTCTTCGGGTTTTTCCAGTTGAGCCAGCTCAGCTGCAATATAGGTATTGACGAGCTGGCCGATACCATGACCATTGGTGGCAGAAACAGCGACCGGTTCCCCCAAACCCAGGGATGCAAACTCGCCAATGATATAATCCGGGTTCTGGCCATCAATTTTATTCGCGACCAATAAAACAGGCTTTTCCTGTTGCCTGAGCAAGCCGGCTATATCTTCATCAACCCCCATCCGACCTTCCTTAGCATCCACCAAAAGCAAAACCAGGTCCGCTTCTGCTACAGCCTGATGAGATTGCTCAGCCATGGGCTTATCAATGCCACTCTCATCACCAGACAAACCACCCGTATCGACGACCAGATAATCAAATTCGCCGAGTGCACCCCGGCCATACTGCCGGTCCCTGGTTAATCCTGGGAAGCTGGCAACCAGAGCATCGCGGGTTTTAGTGAGCCGGTTAAATAAGGTGGATTTACCCACATTGGGTCTGCCCACTAAAGCAATAACCGGCAGCATGGTAGGGCTACCTGATCTCAAATGCGAAAAGCTTACCGCTGTTACCCATCACATAGAGCCTGCTACCATTACTGACGACGGGTGTAAAAATGCCTGCACTATCGACTCTTTTCCTGGCAACAAAACGCCCATCTGACTGAGCAATAATATGTAGATAGCCTTCAAAATCTCCGAGGGCAACATAGCTACCGGTGGCTACAGGTACTGTGACATCCCTGTTGAGCAGCGCCTCCATGTCCCACTGAACTCGACCATTGTCCATGTCCATGGCCGTAATACGGTCATCCTCATGGGCAAGGTAAACATTACCAAAGCCAGACCCCAGACCAACAACGCTTGAAGCTTCTTCAGACCAGAGTGGCCTGCCTGCATTCAAATCTATGGCTACCAGCCGCCCCTGGTAACTCACGACATATAACCTTCCACCCGTAAATATCATCTTGCCATCGATATCGACCAATCTTTCTAGGTCCGATCGTCCAATTGCAGTTGCAATACGCTCATCGACAGCAGCAACACCCTTAAGCGGATCAATCAAGGCAACGCGGCCATTCGAAAAACCGGCAATCACCACACCATCACCGACCAATGGAGTCGATGTTCCTCTTAAAGTCAGGCTCGGAATCGACGTCGAAAAGATCCACTTACGTTCACCGGACAGGGCATCAAATCCAGCAACTTTACCATCAATGGTCTGAGCTACAATCAAGTCATCAATCGCCTGCGGCGGCGCGAGCACTTCACTTGAAACTCTAGAACGCCAGGCAAGACTGCCATCACTCTGAAAAAGCGCAACAACATCTCCAGCCGCCGTGCCAACCAGCACCAGATCGGCACCAACGCCGACGCCGCCAGTTATTACATCAACATCTTTGGCAAAAGCATTTTTCAATTCCTTGCCCACGTAGAAATCTTTTACCTGGCGTTGCCACAACGGCCTGCCACTGCCCGCTTGAAGCGCCATGACCGTACCACTGGCGGACGCTGCAAAAACCCTGCTGCCTGCAATGGCGGGTTCCAGCCGAATGGCTTTATCTTCGGCGCCACCCCCCACCTTACGGCTCCACAACGAAACAATGTCCAGCTCCGATGCAAACCGCCTTAATTCGGCCGGTTTATTTATTTCTTCCTCTTTATCACCAAACCAGCTGCAGCTCGACAACAGCAGCAGCGGAAGTAAAAAACAAGCTTGTCCTAGACTGTACTTCATTCTTCGATTTCCTCGGGCTCAGAAACTTCATCAGTCTCAGCAGTTAACTCAGGGATCACCTTGGCGTAGGTTATATCTTCCAGTTTCATAATCAATGAAGGCACAGTGAGTTCTCCGGAAGTATTGACTGCGATCTGATAAGCCTGCCTGGCTTGATCATTTTCCTTCAGCATCAACAAAATATCACCCCGCGCTTCATGCCAGGCGGGACCATAGGCAAACAATTCTACTTTCTTGTCCAGCACTTCGAGAGCCAGTTCAAAGCGATTATCAGCCTTTAACACTCGAGCAAGTCTTATCCTGATGGGCACCTCAAGAGAAGGATCGGCATACTCCAGGGCCCAGCGGAATTCAGCTTCAGCTTCTGCGAGGTCACCCCGCTCTACGGCTAACTTGGCCATCTGCAGGGAAGCGAATACCGCATAGGTAGAATCAGGATGATCCGATTTCAAAGTTCCTGCCATTTCTCCAATAGCATCAGCAAGGGTCTCGTTAGGTTTCGGCAAGGCTGTTATGGCTGAGACTAACCCTTCATAGGCGGCACTGGCTGATTCACGCTCAACCCTCTCGCTGGTTTCCCAGGATCGGTAACCATAAGTCCCGCCCAGTGACAGGACAATCGCTACCAGCACCGTAGGGCCATATTGTTTAACAAAATTCTTGATCGATTCGATCTGTTCTTCTTCAGTTGTATCCAATGCCACCGCATTACTCCCTATTAAACATCCCGCGCAGATAATCCACCAGTTGCTCTTCCTTGACCCGCTCCTGTGATCCTTCGACGCGCAACAGCCGAACCGTTACCTCGTCACAGGCAAGCTCCTGTTCACCTATGATTAGTG
>JAPKEK010000182.1 GCA_028822125.1 Pseudomonadales bacterium
CAGGGCGGCGGAACAGATGGCCAGTGAATTGGGTGAAGTCGGTCTGATCGCATCTGATTTACCGATTGCAATCGGTCGATGTTTGTCCGGCAGAGACGCATCTTGAAAATCGAACTGGCTGACTACCATAAGACTGAAGCGCTTGGCGGTGAGTTGGGTGTCCTGGTAGACGGAGGTGGTTTAGTTTTTCTACAGGGAGACCTGGGAACAGGAAAAACAACCTTGTGCCGAGGCTTGCTGCGATCACTGGGATATTTGGGTGCGGTTAAAAGCCCAACTTTCACACTCATAGAACCTTATCTGATTGGCGATCGGGCGGTGATTCATTTTGACTTATACAGACTGGGGCACCCAGAAGAGTTAAACTATCTTGGTGTTGAAGAGTACTTTGAAACAACCAGTTTATGTGTCATCGAGTGGCCAGAGAGAGGCTATGGGTTTTTGCCGCAGCAGGATTTAGTGGTGAGCCTGGCTTATAAGAACAGTCTGGAACGGACTGCCTTGATCACTTCTTTCTCTTCAAAGGGAGCGCGTGTATTGCAGCAGCTGGAAACTTTTCAGGAACGCATAAATTGAAATTTATCGACCAAATGCGAGCTGGAGTGGTGTTGCTGATGCTCCAGGCAAGTATTGCTGTGATGGCGCAGCAGACGGTTGATGGAATCAGGATTCGTCCTGACCCGGAAAAAACCCGGCTGGTCTTCGACCTCAGTGGGCCGGTTGAGCATCGCCTGTTTACGTTGGATAAACCGGCAAGACTGGTGATTGATATCAACAATACCCGGCTGAGCGAGACTAACCTGTCAGCAGAAATAGCTAAGCTGTCTATTGCCGCCACACCCATTGCCGCTATCAGGTTTTCACCACCAAGTCAGGAAAACCTGCGCGTGGTTCTTGATTTGAAGCAGGAAGTAAAGCCGCGAAGTTTTATACTAAAACCAATTGCCCAGTACCGGGATCGCCTGGTGATTGATCTGTTCACTGAAGATCAGCAGGTTGAGCATCCCCTGCAGGATGCTGATAAGAGTGACTGGCAGCCCCGGGAGATCGTGATTGCCATCGATCCAGGACACGGTGGAGATGATCCAGGTGCCATTGGCCCGGGGAAGTTGTATGAGAAGAAAGTGGTACTTTCGATCGCCAAGGAATTAGAGGCAATTGCGAATCACACCTATGGTTACAAGGGGGTGCTGACTCGACAGGGTGACTACTATGTTGCCCATCGTAAAAGAACCGCTATCGCCAGGGAGAACCAATCAGATGTATTCGTTTCGATTCATGCGGATGGCTGGAAGACAAGTTCGGCCAACGGCGCTTCGGTTTACACCATTTCGCAGAGTGGTGCTAGCAGTGAAATGGCTAAATGGCTTGCTGAGAAGGAAAATAGAGCTGATTTAATAGGGGGTGTGGGTAGTGTCAGCCTGGATGATAAGGATGACATGCTGGCCGGTGTACTGTTAGATCTTTCCATGACTGCCAGCCTGAGTGCCAGCCTGGAAATGGGTGAGGCTATCCTGTTGGGAATAAAACCCATTAGCAGGCTACACAAGAAGCATGTGGAGCAGGCTGCTTTCCTGGTTCTCAAGTCGCCTGATATCCCGTCTTTGTTAATAGAAACAGGTTTTATTTCGAATCCAGGAGAAGCTAGAAAACTGGCATCTCGGAAACATCAAAAGGCGTTGGCATCTGGTATTTTTAAGGGTATTGATCAGTACTTCAGACGAACACCGCCGAATGGAACGCTGCTTGAAGCGAGACTTCAGTCAAACGATCTGGTATTTGTTACCCATGTCATCCGGCGAGGTGATACTCTTTCAGAGATTGCTTCTAGATATAATATTGGGTATGAAGATCTAAAACGCGAGAATGGCTTAAATTCCAATACCATTAGAATCGGACAGACGTTGAGGATACCGCAACTGTAAATGAACAATCGTATTCATGCTCTTACCAACCGGCTGGCTAATCAGATTGCCGCAGGAGAAGTCGTCGAGAGACCCGCATCTGTTGTCAAGGAGCTGGTAGAAAACGCCTTAGATGCTAAGGCGAAAGCCATTGATATCAGTTTGGAATCAGGCGGAAGTCAGCTGGTCCGGGTTCGCGATGATGGTTTGGGTATTATCAAGGAAGACCTTGAACTGGCGCTGGCCCGCCATGCAACTTCCAAGATAGCGGTTCAGGAAGACCTGCAGGGTATCACTTCTCTGGGCTTCAGAGGTGAAGCGCTTGCCTCAATTGCTTCAGTATCCAGATTACTTCTGACTTCCAATGCCCTGGATAGTAAATCGGGCTGGTCAGTCAGGTCTGCTGGTGAACATATGCTCAGCATACTGGAACCAGCCGCCCACGGACGGGGGACCAGTGTCGAGGTGCGTGATTTATTTTTTAACACGCCTGTAAGGAAAAAATTCCTGCGCACTGAACGTACCGAGTTACAGAGAATTGAAGATGTTATTCGCAAGGTAAGTTTAAGTCATGCAGGTGTGAGTTTAAGTCTGACCCATAATGGCAGGCTTGTTCGTCAGTTTCGTGCTGCAGAAACTGAACTTGACCAAAAACACAGGATTTCAACGGTGTTCGGCAAGTCTTTTGTTGACCAGGCACTGTATTTTGAAGAAACCAGGCTTGAAATGACTTTAAGGGGCTGGATTTCCTTA
This sequence comes from Pseudomonadales bacterium, assembly GCA_028822125.1. Classification (GTDB taxonomy): domain Bacteria; phylum Pseudomonadota; class Gammaproteobacteria; order Pseudomonadales; family Azotimanducaceae; genus UBA9926. The sequence goes on from JAPKEK010000182.1 coordinate 2,658, forward strand.
TCGAGTTATACCAGAAGCCAGGCTGATCAACAGTATTTTTTTGTTAATAGCAGAACGATCAGGGACAAGGTGGCGAGCCATGCAGTTCGGCAAGGATACTCGGATGTGCTTTATCATGGTCGTCAGCCGGCTTACGCGATATTCCTAGAGGTCAATCCTCGGATGGTGGACGTTAATGTTCACCCTACTAAGCATGAGGTGCGTTTTAGGGATAGTCGGCAGGTCCATGATTTTATTTACAGGACGATCAATAGAGTGTTGGCTTCAGTTACTCCCGACCTGGTTGAGGGCCATGTAGCCGATGGACGGCTTGGCGAAAGCACACCGATGGATCTGGCTGAGCAGATGCCGAGTTATGCTCAAAAGCCGATTCAATTTGGAGCTCGTCCTGGATTGTATGGCCAGGCGCAGGCAGCAGGTGGGCCCAAGTCCTGGATGGCCATGTCAGCCAATGATGCTGGAAGGGATTTGAGCGCACAGGAAAATCAGGTTTTCCCACCCTTAGGTTTTGCCTTAGCCCAGCTTCACGGCGTTTATATTATCGCCCAGAATCAGTCTGGTTTAATCGTTGTCGACATGCATGCGGCCCACGAAAGAATCACCTATGAACAATTAAAACATTCCATGGATAAGGAAGGGTTGAAAATTCAGCCATTATTGGTACCCATCAGTGTGGTCATGAGTGACAAAGAAGTCGAAGCTGTGGAGCAAATGCAACCAGAACTGGCTGGGCTGGGTATGCAGGTAGATCCGGCATCGGCAGAATCCGTGGTTATAAGAGGTGTGCCTGCTTTGCTTGGGCGTTCCAGTGTAGAGCAACTACTGCGCGATGTTGTAGCCGACATGCTTGAATATGGGAGCAGTGCCCGCATGCAGGAGAATCGGGACGAGATTCTTTCAACGATGGCCTGCCATGGTTCTGTCAGAGCCAATCGTAAGTTGACCCTGGATGAAATGAATGCTTTATTAAGAGATATGGAGGAGACCGAACGTAGTGGTCAGTGTAATCACGGCAGGCCAACCTGGTTTCAGCTTTCACTGGGTGAACTGGATGCCTTGTTCATGCGGGGTCGCTAGTGATCCAGGGCTTGGTTATAACGGGCCCGACCGCCAGCGGGAAATCACAGCTCGCTTATGAATTAGCCGAAGAATTACCTCTAGAGGTGATCAGTGTTGACTCGGCACAGGTATACAGGGGTTTCGATATTGGTAGTGCCAAACCGGATGCAGAGCAGCAACGCAAAGTTCCCCATCATCTGATCGATATTCGCGATGCCAGCAATCCCTATTCTGCTGCTGACTTCAGGGCGGATGCCGTCATGCTGATACAGGAAATTCTTTCTCGGCAGCGACTGCCGGTTCTAGTGGGAGGCAGCATGCTCTATATCAAGGCGCTGCGAGATGGCATTGCGCATCTTCCCGCCGCTGACCCAGCGATAAGGTCTGAGTTAATCGAAGAGGCAGAGCAGTATGGCTGGGCCAGCCTGCATGACCGGCTGAAAACGATAGACCCCCTGGCAGCGAGTAGAATTAAAGCGGCGGACAAACAGAGATTACAGCGCGCCTTAGAGGTGCATCGATTGACCGGGCAATCTATGAGCCAGTTGCTTCAACAGGGTAATCAGCCCTGTCCGTTTAAACTGACCGAAATTGCTATTATCCCTTCGGATAGGGAAATACTTCACTTAAGGATAGCAGAGAGATTTGATCAGATGCTGGAGCGAGGGCTCATTGATGAAGTTATTAATATTCGCGCCATGCCGGGTATTGATCCAGAGTTACCCGCCTTGAAATCGGTTGGTTATCGACAGGTGTGGACTTATCTGGAGGGGCAGTGCAATTTCGATGAAATGAGACAGAGATCGATTGCCGCAACCAGGCAGCTGGCCAAGCGACAGCATACCTGGTTGCGAAGCTGGCCGGATTTGGCTGTTTTAGATAAACCAAATCTTGCCGAGGTATTGAAAATCGTCGGGGTGGCCAGCATATAAGATTCAGGCGGAAGCAAACCTGATATCACCAGTTTAACCCAGGCCATTTGATTACCAGATGTCAAAGGCATCTTAAACGGTTGAACCAGAAGGCAGGATGGGTGGGTTTTGTGAGCACGCAGGTATTAAATATGAGGAGTCATTATGTCAAAGGGACAGTCATTACAGGACCCTTTTCTGAATATTCTACGAAAGGAAAGAATACCTGTTTCAATTTTTTTAGTCAGTGGTATCAAGTTGCAGGGGCAGATCGACTCCTTTGACCAATTTGTAATATTATTGCGGAATAGCGTGAATCAGATGATTTATAAATCAGCAATTTCTACCATTGTTCCATCTAAACCGGTGGTTATTGAGTATCAGGAGGACGAATCGGGTGAAAACTAGTTTCCCGTGGTAGCTAAATTGTTCATTGAAAGACCCAAAGTTGGGCTGCGCGCCCTGCTGGTTTTTTCGAGCAAGGTCGATTCCAGCCTGGCCACCCTTGTCGAGCTAGAGGAACTGGTGGGCTCCGCCGGGCTGGACACCGTCGCTACCGTCACCAACCCGAGAAAAATACCGCATCCCAAGAGTTTCGTCGGGTCTGGAAAATTACAGGAAATCTGCGATCAGGCGAGCCAATTTGATGCTGGTATTATTGTCTTCAGTGAAGATTTATCGCCTTCTCAGGAAAAGAATATTGAGCAGGCAGCGCAACGAAGGGTGTTGGGTCGAACCGGGTTGATTCTGGAAATCTTTGCCCAGCGTGCTCGAACCCATGAAGGGAAATTACAGGTAGAACTAGCGCAGTTGCAACATGCAGCCTCTCGATTGGTGCGGGGTTGGACCCATCTTGATCGGCAGCGAGGTGGTTCAGGAAAAGGTCAGGGCGTCGGTACCGGTCTATCGGGTGATGGTGAAACTCAGTTGGAAGCGGATCAGCGTCAGTTGAGAGCCAGAACAAAGAAGGTCAACCAGAAGCTTGCTAAAGTACAACGGCAGCGCAAGCAGAACAGAAAGGCCAGGCAGCGTTCTGAGACAGCCACGGTTGCATTGGCCGGATACACGAACTCAGGTAAATCAACTTTGTTTAATGCCCTCTCCCATGCGGACGTGCCTGCAGCGGATCAACT
>JAPKEK010000183.1 GCA_028822125.1 Pseudomonadales bacterium
AAACGCGATGCGCATATTCTGGCCGAGGGCCAGTTCACCCGTATCCACCGAGGGGCCATCAGCAAGAATATCATTGCGGGCCACAATATCACCCTGCTTTACCAGCGGCCGCTGATTAATGCAGGTGTTTTGATTCGAGCGAGTGTATTTGACCAAGTCATATATATCGACGCCCGCTTCACCACTTTCTGTTTCATTATTGTTAACGCGGATTACAATCCTTGCAGCATCAACCGTTTCGACGACACCACCACGGCTGGCAACAACGCAAACCCCCGAGTCTCTGGCAACAGCTCGTTCTAAACCAGTACCAACCAAAGGTTTTTCAGCAATCAATGTAGGTACAGCCTGACGCTGCATGTTGGAACCCATTAGTGCCCGATTAGCATCATCGTGTTCCAGGAAAGGAATCAACGCCGCGGCAACGGATACCACCTGCTTCGGCGAAACATCCATAAAGTTAACGTTTTCCCGGGGCATCTTGGTGAATTCACCCTGATGACGCACATCCACCAATTCATCTTCCAGACTACCTTCGTCATTTATGCCGGCGCTCGCCTGAGCAATAACAAAATCAGATTCTACGATCGCGGACAGATATTCAATATCATCGGTGACCTTGGCATTCTCTACACGCCGATACGGACTTTCCAAAAATCCAAATGAATTAGTTCGAGCATAGGTCGCCAATGAATTAATCAGCCCAATATTAGGCCCTTCAGGCGTTTCAATAGGGCAGACGCGGCCATAGTGCGTTGGGTGAACATCCCTGACCTCAAACCCCGCCCGTTCACGGGTAAGACCACCCGGTCCGAGCGCCGAAACACGACGCTTGTGGGTTACTTCCGACAAGGGATTGTTCTGATCCATGAACTGGGATAACTGCGCTGACCCAAAAAACTCCTTAACAGCTGCCGCAACTGGTTTGGCGTTGATCAGGTCCTGAGGCATCAGGCCTTCGGACTCTGCCAGACTCAAACGCTCCTTAACCGCTCGTTCAACTCTGATCAGGCCCAGTCTAAATGCATTTTCAGCCATCTCACCCACGGACCTGACGCGTCGGTTACCCAGATGATCAATGTCATCTACAACATCTTTGCCATTGCGGATGCTGATTAAACATTTCAGAACATCGATGATGTCATGGTTATTTAAAGTTCCTTCTCCGGTTTCATCCTCTCTGCTGAGTCGACGGTTGAACTTCATCCTTCCTACTGCTGTCAGATCGTATCGATCTGGAGAAAAGAACATGTTGTTGAACAGATTTTCAGCAGCTTCTTTTGTCGGTGGTTCACCGGGACGCATCATCCGATAGATTTCTACCAGCGCCTCGAGACGATTACTGGTCGGATCAACGGTCAGGGTATCGGACATGAAAGGACCACAATCCAGGTCATTGGTATAGATTGTATCGAATTCTTTAATTTCCAGCTCTGTCAGTATCTCTAATACTTCCTCGGTAATCACCTCGTTACAAGCAACCTTAATTTCTCCAGTCTCCGAATCAATAATATCTTTTGCCAGTTTATGGCCACAGACATACTCTACAGGGACACTTAGATGGCTCAGCTTGACTTTTTCCATGTCCCGGATATGCCGGGCAGTTATGCGCGTCCCTTCGGGAACGATAACCTTGCCTCTCTTGCCAACGATATCGAATCGTGCAGTTTCACCACGCAGTCTGCTGGCAATCAGCTTCAGCTTAGGACCTTCATTGGTAAGCTGAAACGAATCTGTATCAAAAAAGGTTCCCAGGATTTCCTCAGCATTTAACCCCAATGCTCGCAATAAGATAGAAGCCGGTAATTTACGACGCCTGTCAATCCGGGCGAAAACGTTGTCTTTTGGATCAAATTCGAAATCAAGCCACGAGCCGCGCATGGGAATCACTCTTGCTGAATAAAGCAATTTCCCAGAAGAATGTGTTTTCCCCTTATCATGATCAAAGAACACGCCAGGCGATCGATGTAACTGGGAAACCACGACGCGTTCTATACCGTTAATGACAAAGGTGCCATTTTCAGTCATCAACGGGATCTCACCCATATAGACTTCCTGCTCCTTAATGTCCTTGATCGCTTTATTAGAAGAATCCTTATCATAAATAATGAGTCGGACCTTAACCCTCAGAGGTACCGCATAGGTCACACTTCTGGACTGGCATTCCTTTACATCAAAAACAGCCTTACCAAGCCGATAATTAACATACTCCAAAGCGGCATTACCGGAATAGCTTACTATTGGAAATACCGACCTGAATGCAGCGTGAAGGCCAGTTTCCAGCCTTTCTTTCTGGTCTGTTGCCTCCTGTAGGAATTGCTTATAGGAATTCACTTGGATACCTAATAGGTAGGGTATGTCCATGACAGTTGGCAATTTGCCAAAATCTTTCCTAATGCGTTTTTTCTCTGTATACGAATAGGCCATTCACGCCTCCAGGCTTGCTATGTGATCACATCTAAGTGTAAAAAAACACAGGCGAACACGAGCAGATCATTGCTGACCTGCTCAATGTGTCGATCCTGCTCGAGTCATACTGACCCTGACTTACTTCAGCTCGACCGTTGCGCCTGCTTCTTCGAGCTGCTTCTTGATATCTTCCGCTTCATCTTTAGAGGCGCCTTCTTTCACTGTAGAAGGAACTGAATCTACCAACTCTTTTGCTTCTTTGAGTCCCAATCCGGTAACGCTTCGAACGACCTTAATAGCATTCACTTTCTTTTCACCGAATGAAGTCAGAACGACTTCAAACTCGTCCTGCTCTTCGACCGCAGCGGCATCAGCAGCTGCAGCGGGTGCAGCGACAGCGGCCGCTGCAGCGGATACACCAAACTTCTCTTCCATGGCTTCAACAAGTGCTACCACATCCATCACACTCATTTCCGCAATTGCATCTAAAATATCATCTTTGGATAACGACATTTGTCCTATCTCCGTTTTTCTGAATTAAGCTTGAACTGATTGTTGTTTCTGTTCACCCACCGCTGCAACAACCCTGGTTACCCGACCCGGTATATCGTTTAAGGTTCTTACGACCTTAACGATTGGAGCCTGCATCACTGCTAACAGCAATGCGAGGGCTTCATCCCTGGTTGGCAACTTGGCAAGTGCATCAATCTGCGTTGCGGGGAGCAATTTGCCACCGACACTGAGCGCTTTTACTTCAAACGCCTCATTATCTTTGGCAAAGTCCTTGAATAAGCGCGCGCCTGCACCTGGGTCCTCCAGGGAAAAAGCGAACACACAAGGCCCCAATAACGCTTCATTCATGCATTCAAATTCGGTCCCCTGGAAAGCTCGCTTAGCAAGCGTATTCCGGATCACACGAACTTGTACGCCAGACGTACGAGCGGTACTTCGGAGGGCCGTCATCTCATCGACTGAGACTCCCCGATAATCCGCCATTACGGCTGAAAGCGCAGTTTTTGCGGTTTCATTTACTTCGGCAACAATAGCCTGTTTCTCTTTAAGTCCAATCGGCACTTCTGCGTACTCCTCGACTCGTTACCTTTCCTGCCAACTTGCACTCAGCAGGGACGTACGGCGACAGGATCCATGGCTTTGAATCAAGTTCCACCGTCTGCGCAGGCTTGTCTAATAATTAACCGAATTAAATCGGACCTGCGGTCTTTGACGAGTGATGACCATTGGCCAGCCACTCCAAAGTACTTTTTTATTCAAGCTTCCAGGGAAGCTTGATCTATCAAAATTCCGGCACCCATCGTAGTAGACAGGGTGATCTTCTTTACATAAACGCCTTTTGCGGAAGCTGGCTTGAACTTCTTAAGATCAGTGATCAAGGCCTCCAGATTTCCTTTAATTGCCGCGGCATCAAATCCAACCTGTCCGACACCACCATGAACAATGCCATTTTTATCTGTCCGATAACGTACCTGGCCAGCTTTAGCATTTTGTACTGCTTCAGCAACATCCGCCGTAACGGTACCCAGGCGTGGGTTAGGCATCAGCCCTCTGGGGCCGAGTATCTGTCCCAATTGACCCACCACTCGCATAGAATCAGGCGTCGCTACAACCACATCAAAATCGAGATTGCCTGCTTTAATTTGTTCCGCCAAATCATCCATGCCAACGATATCGGCTCCAGCGGCAGTTGACTCCTCGGCCTTTTCTCCCTGGGCAAACACGGCAACACGGACCGTCTTGCCCGTTCCATTAGGCAACACGGTTGCCCCACGAACCACCTGGTCTGATTTTTTTGGATCAACGCCCAGGTTGATACTGACATCGATTGATTCCTTGAATTTTACCGAGGACAGTTCATTCAGCAGTACCACCGCATCATCAATACTATAGGATTTAGATTGATCCACTTTCTCTCGATAAGCTTTTACTCGTTTACTTAACTTGGCCATCTAAACACCCTCCACTTCAATACCAGCACTGCGTGCGCTGCCTGCAATAGTCTTCACGGCAGCATCCATATCCCGTGCCGTGAGATCAGGCATCTTCAGAGTGGCAATTTCTTCTAATTGTGCACGATTAACCTTACCGACTTTATTGACATGGGGTTCTGCACTACCACTGGTGATCCCGGCCGCTTTCTTTAACAAAATCGATGCGGGGGGCGTCTTCCTGATGAAGGTGAAACTCTTATCACTGTATACCGTTATTACCACCGGAATAGGCATGCCAGGCTCAATCGCCTGAGTCTCTGCATTGAACGCTTTGCAAAATTCCATAATGTTGACACCACGCTGACCCAAAGCCGGGCCCACAGGCGGGCTGGGGTTTGCCTGCCCAGCAGGAACCTGTAACTTAATATAAGCATCTATTTTCTTTGCCATTTGTAATCCTCTCTTGGGTTCAAACCCCGTCGCACTTACTGATTTACAGCAAGCTACGAATCAGGTCCCCGTAAATAGTGAGCAATTGGCCCTTGCCACACTAAATTAAAGTCTCTGCTCAGCCTTTTTCGACTTGACCAAAGTCCAATTCGACCGGTGTTGACCGACCAAAAATTGTGACTGCAACGTGCAGTCGATTTTTTTCATAATTCACTTCTTCAACAACACCGTTGAAATCGTTAAATGGGCCATCAGTAACCCTGACCAGTTCACCAGGCTCGTACATTGTCTTAGGTGTGATCTGCTCACTGCCCACCTGAACGCGTTGCAAAATAGCCGAAGCCTCGGCTGCTGATATAGGTGCCGGCTTATCTGCCTTACCGCCAATAAACCCCATGACTCTGGGCGTCTCCTTAACTAAGTGCCAGGTCTGATCGTCCAGAATCATTTCCACGAGCACATAACCAGGGAAAAATTTCCTTTCACTGCGGCGCTTCTTCCCCGCTTTCATCTCAACCACTTCTTCTGAAGGCACCAGGATTTCTCCAAAGCGGTCCTGAAGTCCGGAGAGCTCAATTCGCTCAAGCAGGGCGCGCATGACTTGCTTTTCGTAACCCGAAAAAGCGTGCACTACATACCAACTTTTATTCACTTAAGCACCTGCCCTTTATCAATCGCTAACCAATGATACTGCTAATAGACCAACTCAAAGTGGAATCCATACCCCATAGAATCAAAGCCACAAAGATCACAACAACCACGACAATTAATGTGGTTTGGGTGGTTTCCTGTCTAGACGGCCATACCACTTTCCTTATCTCGATCCGTGCTTCCTTCGCCAAATCCCAGACCGACCGACCCAACTGGGTTTGCAAGCTGATCAATATTGCAATTGCCAGAACCACCAGGCCAGCTAACACTCTGTACAGGAGTGTGACC
>JAPKEK010000184.1 GCA_028822125.1 Pseudomonadales bacterium
CTGTTCGGTCTCAGAACGAGAACCATCATCGGCAATGACAATTTCAAATTCGATATCAGCCTGATAGTGAAAGCCCCACAATACTTTCGCTAACCAGTCAGGTGAATTATAGGTTGTGAAAATAACACTGATAAGCAAACAATTTTCTCCAGGAACCCCAATCAAGGGAGGCAGGCCCGCATTATCACCTATTTGCGATTCGTTTTCCCATGGGGACACATTGGAATCACTGTTTCAGGTATCCGGTCTGTCGATCACATTAAGCAGCGAGTTCAAAAGCGGCTGCTATCAACTGCTTTGTATAGGCTTCAACGGGAGATTCAAATATCTGTTCGCTTGAGCCCTGCTCAACAATGATGCCGTTTTTCATAACCAATACCCGATGGCTCAGGGCCCTTATAACCTTTAGATCATGGCTGATAAACAGGTAAGTCAACTCATGCCTTATCTGCAATGCTCGCAACAAATCAACTATCTGCGCCTGCACTGACATATCCAGCGCCGAGGTCGGTTCATCAAGCACAATGAATTTGGGCTTCATGATCAGCGCCCTGGCAATGGCAATTCGCTGGCGTTGCCCACCAGAAAATTCGTGCGGATATCTGTCCAGAGAGTCCTGGGTAAGACCCACCTCATCCAGCATCTTGGCAACTTCCAGTCTGGTTTGGCTGGCAGATAATGTTGGATGATGAACTGCCAGGCCTTCGGCAATGATCTGCTGAATAGACATTCTTGGTGACAGGCTTCCGAACGGGTCCTGAAACACGACCTGGAAATCCTTTCTCGCCTGGGTTAACTGCTTACGGTTTAGCCGGTGCAGGTCCTTACCATCAATTCTGAGTTCTCCTTCGCTATGGATTAGTTTCAAAACGGCCATACCCAGGGAGGTTTTGCCAGAACCAGATTCTCCAACGATACCGAGGGTTTCCCCTCGATAAACCTCAAAGCCAACCTTATCCACAGCTTTAAAAGACTCACCCTTCCAGAAAAAGCCCTTGGTTGTCTGATAGCTAACCGATAAATTTTCTACCTGCAGCAATGGCAGTTTATCCCTGAGCTCAATAGGGTTCCCCTGGGGCTCAGCTGACAGCAGCGCCCTGGTATGGTGATGTTGTGGCTGGGTAAATACTTTTTGGCACAGGCCCGACTCCACTATCTCGCCTTGAGTCATTACACAGACCCTGTCCGCCATCTTTCTAACGACCCCTAAATCATGGGTAATTAACAGCAAACCCATCCCCAACTGCCGCTGCAGGGATTTAAGCAGGTCCAGAATCTGTGCCTGGATCGTGACATCCAATGCTGTGGTTGGCTCATCAGCAATCAATAAATCCGGTTCGTTGGCCAGGGCCATAGCAATCATGACGCGCTGCCGCTGACCTCCCGATAACTCATGTGGGTAGGCTTTCATTTTGTCTATGGGATCAGCAATACCAACTAAAGCAAGAAGCGCAATAATTCGGGGTCTGGCCGCCTGCAGGGGCATCTGCTTATGAACCCAAAGTATTTCAGCTATCTGCTTTTCTATGTTATGCAACGGATTCAGGGATGTCATTGGTTCCTGAAAGATCATGGAGATGACCTGACCACGAATCTGGCGCATCTTTTCCTGACTGGCTCCAATCACCTCCTGGCCCAGACATTTAATAGAACCATCAGGATGCGAAGCCTTGGGGTAGGGCAGCAATTGAACGATTGACAGGGCAGATACAGATTTACCAGAACCACTTTCTCCTACCAGCGCCAGCGTCTCGCCTTTGCTGATACTAAAAGAGATGTGATCCACTACAGTGCGATCCGCAAATTTCACTGTGAGGTTATCAACTTCAACTATTACCTGATTTTCCTGCATTCAGGACCGCCTTCTTCGCCGTTCCTGGCAAGCGCCTTCCGTAACCCTTAAAGAAGATACGGTTAAACGAGCCAAAGCCCTAAAGTAACCCAATGCCCGGTAACATCGCAAACCCAAAATCCCTTTATAGGGGTGATCTCGCCTTTGTTTGGTCAAACCATCTGCTAATAAAGCTAGTTACCCAGCAAATAATTTGTTATTAAAAGAAATAGAACACGAAGCATTGATAATGAAAATTCTATTTGCGCTATATCTGACTTTATCGTTACTACCCATATATAGCCTGGCTGACAGGCAATACCAGCATGCCTATGCTTTTTTAAGCACACCAAAGTACCCTGCCGACTTCAACCATTTCAACTATGTCAATCCTGAGGCGAACAAAGGCGGCGCTATACGCCTTCCACAAATGGGCAACTGGGACAACTTGAATCCCATTACGACCAAGGGAAGATTAGCGGCAGGACTGGGTTTCTGGTCCAGAGATACCAATCTCCTCTGGGACAGCTTAATGGTTCCGGCGCTTGATGAACCGGCAACCCACTATGGCCTGCTTGCCGAAGGCATTGCTGTTGCTGAGGACCGCTCCTGGATCGCCTTCAAACTCAGAGCCGAAGCCCGCTTTCACGATGGTCAGGCCATTACCACTGAAGATGTTGAATTCACTTTTAAGGCCATCATCGAACATGGCGCCCCAGATCTAAAAAGTGCCTTCGGAGCCTTTCAACTGGAAGTAGAAACAACCCATGAATTCAGGTTCCTGATACCAGCCGAATATAGACAGGATCCTGAATTACCCATTCGACTCGGCGCGCTGCCTATTCTGCCTGCGCACGTCTGGGCAGACCGTGGCATCGACAAAACAACCGTTTTGCCCATCCTGGGATCTGGACCCTATGAAATTGCCGAAATGCGGGTCGGTCGCTGGATAAAATTCAATCGAGTAATCGACTACTGGGGGTCTCATCTGGCCATCAATCGCGGCCGGTACAACTTCGATGAGGTTAAATTCGATTATTTCCAAGACGATCAAGTTCAAACAGAAGCGGTCAAAGCCAATATCGTCGATGTCCATGTGGAAAATGTCCCCAGGACCTGGTACGCATCCTATGATATCCCAGCAGTCAGTGAAGGTTATGTCATTAAACAAGAGTATCAACTAGCTAAACCCGCTGGCCTGTGGTGGCCAATTTTCTGGAATATGGCGCAGAAACGATTTCAGGACTGGCGTGTTCGTAGAGCCCTCTGGATCATCAACGATATGACCTGGCAGAACAAAAGATCCTACGGCTTCTGGGGGCACGCAACCAGCTTCTTTCATGATTCCGAATTTGCAGCGACAGGATTACCCTCTGAAAAAGAACTGGCATTACTTAATCCTATTAAGCATCTGGTCCCGGAGCAGGTTTTTTCACAACCCTACCAGGCTCAACCTAATACCGGCTCAGGCTGGTCAAGAACCAACCTTCTGGAAGCGGCCAGTCTGCTCAAACAGGCAGGCTGGGTTGTCCGAGATAATAAACTCGTACACGGTGAAACCGGTGAATCCTTCGAACTCAGGTTAGTGGCCGTATCTCCCGCCCTGGCTGGTTCTTTCATCCCGCTCACCAGGCAACTGGCGAAACTCGGCATCAAGGCCAGCACCAAATCACCCGAGATTTCAAACTGGCTATACAGGATGCGTTCCGGAGATTTCGATGGTGGCGCAATCTGGTTCCTGCCCAACAACACACCGACACTGCACATCAGAAATTCGTTCCATGGCAGCAATGCCAATCTTGATTACAGTGCGAACTGGTCAAACCTCCAGGATCCGGCCATCGACTTCCTGATTGATGCCATTGGCACAGCGGAAACCTGGCCCAACTATGTCGCCGCAATCAGGGCATTTGATCGTGTCATGTTACACAACTATTACTGGTTACCCATGATGTCAAAAACCAATCACGCTATCGTCTACTGGGATAAATTCGGTATTCCTGATCATGGCCGACTGCAGCGTCTGGGCTTTCTGGACCTATGGTGGTGGGACGAAGAAAAGGCCAGTCGCGTCGCCAGCTATGCTGGAAACGAAAACTAATGGCCCGATATATCTTCAAACGGTTATTGCTGATTCTGCCCACCCTGTTCGGCATCATGGTCATCAATTTTACCATCATTCAATTTGCCCCTGGTGGTCCAGTGGAGCAGGCCCTAGCCCAGGCAACTGGCTTTGGCAACATGTCCAGCACAGCAAATATCTCTTCTGCAAATGCTATGGGTCCTGCTGAAAGTAGCGGTTATCAAGGCGCTTCAGGCCTGGATCCTGAGCTGGTGGAATCATTAAAACGCCAGTTCGGCTTCGATAAACCACCGCACGTGCGGTTTTTTAACATGATGTGGGATTATCTTCAGTTCGATTTCGGGCACAGCTACTTTCAGGATCGAGATGTGGTCGACCTGGTTTTCGAACGACTTCCCGTATCACTTTCCCTGGGCCTCTGGTCATTACTGCTCATCTACGGCATATCAATTCCGCTGGGCATCAGCAAGGCAGTCAAAGACGGAGAAGCCTTTGATCTGTGGTCCAGTTTAATCGTGTTCACAGCTTACGCTATTCCCGGTTTCCTGTTTGCTGTTTTACTTATTGTCATCTTTGCCGGCGGCTCTTATCTTGATTGGTTTCCGCTCCGCGGGCTGACTTCCGAAAATGCAGGCACCCTTAGTTTTGCGGCACAGGTCAAAGACTATCTCTGGCATCTGACGCTGCCACTGATCGCCCTCACTATAGGCGGATTTGCAACCCTGACCATGCTCACCAAAAACAGCTTCCTGGAAGAATTAAACAAGCAGTTCGTACTCACCGCCTATGCCAAAGGATTAAGTCAGACCCGCGTCCTGTATGGCCATGTTTTCAGAAACGCCATGCTGATCGTTATTGCCGGATTCCCTGCCGCATTTATCGGCATTCTGTTTACCGGTGCGCTACTCATTGAGGTCATCTTTTCCCTGGATGGGATTGGCCTGCTTGGCTATGAGGCGGTCATTAAACGTGACTACCCTATATTATTTGGCACCATGTATTGTTTTACCTTAATCGGTTTATTTATGCAGTTGATCGGTGATCTGACCTACACCCTCATCGATCCTAGAATCGATTTTGAATCCAGAGATACTTAAATGAATCCTATCAATCGTCGACGCTGGCAGCAGTTCAGGGCAAACAAGCGGGGATACTATGCAACGCTGATTTTTCTGGTGCTATTCGGCACCTCATTATTTGCAGAACTTATTGCCAACGACAGACCGATTGTGTTTTCCATCGAGGGCCAGACTTACTTCCCAATCTGGATGTCTTACAGTGAAAAATCCCTTGGTGGTGAATTCGAAACGGAAACACACTATCTCGATCCCTTTTTCAGCGAGTTAATTAAGCATCATGGCTGGGCCCTCTGGCCCCCTTTTCGTTTTAGCTATAACACCATAGACTGGAATCTGGCACCCCCTTTTCCCCACCCACCTGATGACGAACACTGGTTAGGCACAGATGGTGGAGGCACAGATGTTCTGGTCAAATTATTATATTCGTTTCGACTATCCGTCCTGTTTGGACTTTCATTAACGATCATCAGCTGTACCATCGGTATAACCGTGGGTGCCCTGCAGGGTTATTTTGGCGGCTTAATAGATCTGATTGGACAAAGACTGGTAGAAATCTGGTCGGGCCTACCGGTTCTTTTTATCCTGATTATCCTCGCCTCCATGGTGGAATCAAACATCATCTGGTTACTGGTGATTCTGTCCCTGTTTAGTTGGATGGCCCTGGTTGGCGTGGTTAGAGCTGAGTTTCTGCGAGCCCGCAACTTCGAATTCGTTCGTGCAGCACGAAGCCTGGGTCTGGA
>JAPKEK010000185.1 GCA_028822125.1 Pseudomonadales bacterium
TAAAATAAGTGGTTCCGGCTGGTACCAGTTGCTGAAAACATTTTCCGGACCCGAATCAGGAAACTGAACGCGGCCGGGTCGCTGGTTATAAGCAGTGCCAGGCATTTTCATGGGCGCTCTACTTGGTTCGAAATGACACCTTTGATCAAGCTCAGTCATACCCTGATAGATTCCAGCCCTGGCATATTATTCTAATCAGGTGTTAATACGAATATACAGATTGCCGGAACTGATGGTGATTCAGGCCCTGGATGCCCGCATACCCGTAGGCAGGTAATCTGGTTTAATCGATACGCTTAGTTGGAAGCAAAAGTATTTATCTGTGTCATTATTAGGAATTCATGGTGCTCAGCCAGTACATTACGATATAGGAGGCGGGATGCCGGAACCTTTGGAAGGATTTACCGTTATAGAAATGACTGTTGCTGTGCAGGGCCCAGCAGCGGCCCTTTACCTGCGCGATATGGGTGCTCAGGTGATTAAGGTTGAACCGCCCATGGGTGATGCCAGTCGTTATGGTCGGGGCCGTCAGAACGAGACACCTGACGGAACCCTTGGGCCCCAGTATGTAGCGGTGAATCGTGGAAAGCGATCCGTATGCCTTGATGCAGGAACTGAATCAGGTTTACGGGCCCTGTATCTTATGCTGGAAAACGCAGATGTGTTCCTGACCAACTATCGGGAACCGGCGTTAGTGAAAATGGGGCTTGGTTATGATGAATTGCATGGAAGATACCCCGATCTGGTCTATGCCTCGGTCAATGGCTTTGGGCCCCGGGGTTCAGACAGCGACAAGGCTATGCTTGATGGTGTCGCTGCCACTCGGGGAGGCCTGGTGCATCATACTGGCTATCCTGACCGGGATCCCAGCCTGGCAGGCGCCATAGTGGTTGATACGAGTGGCGCAATGCAACTTGCCCTGGGTGTGGTTACGGCCTTGCTCGCCCGGCAGAGATACCAGGGTGGGCAAAGAGTTCAAACCAGTGCTCTGGGGGCGACCCTGTGGATGCAGCAATGGGAACTGACCCATGTCAGCATGACCGGTGCGACCCTGACCAGGGATGGCAATCATCACCCCAATATCAGAGGCCCTTATGGGATCTACCGAACTAAAGAGGGTGGCGCCATCATGATCGCGCAGACCATGGATTATGAAGCCTGGGACGCTTTTTGTATATTTTCTGAAGCCTTTGATCTTGCTATTGATCCTCGGTTTCAGACGCCTGGGCAACGCTTGGGAGAAGGATTGACAGAAGAAGACTCGATCCAGGTACGTGCCCGGCTGACCGAAATATTCGCTGCGAAAACAACCCGGGAATGGGAAGATTTTTTGTATACGCAACCCGAAATCATCTGGGAGAGAGCAAGAGACTGGAGTGAAGTACTGGAAGATGAACAATGTGTTGTTAATCAGTATGTGACCGAAGTAGAAATACCTGGGTTGGGGAAAAGGAAAACAGTCGGTAATCTGGTGACCCTCAGCGAAACGCCTGGCAGTGCCAAAGGGAACCCGCCGGCACTGGGGGAAGCCAATACAGACGTGTTAGGCAATTTAGGGCTGAGCCTGGAGGAATGCGCATCAATAGAGAGACATGCAACCCGGGTCCGTGAAGATACCATTGCTCTGATAATGGCTGCCTCAGGCCGTAAGGATGAAGCTTAGCCTCATCACAGGGTTTGTTAGGCCCGTTGCGAGGACCGGGGTCGTATAACCCTTTTTGGATAAGATGAGTCTAATTTCAGCTATCATTAACGCAACCTGATCATTGCATTTTCAGGCGGGTGTGAGCGATTATCTCTCATTCATCGATAAGGAAAAGAATAATGAAGTCAAAAGTATGCGACATGCTGGGTGTTGAATTCCCATTGTGTGCTTTCAGTCATTGCCGCGACGTTGTTGTTGAAGTCAGCAAGGCAGGTGGTTTTGGTGTACTAGGCGCGGTTGGGCACACGGCTGAGTCTCTGGCCATAGAGCTTGACTGGATTGACCAGCATATAGGGGGTAAGCCTTACGGTATCGACCTAATTGTTCCTACCAGTATGAGTGATAAAAGAGGGGAATTTACACCTGAAGAGATCGAAGCTAGGGTGCCCCCAGAACACCGGAGACACGTGGAGCAGATTCTCGCCAGCAACGGAATTGATACCGCGGGTCTTTGGGATCATAAGGTCAGTGAAAATTTCGGTAATAACATGCGCGAAGAAGGCATTGCTGCCAGCCTGGATGTTGCCTTTGCGCACCCTATCAAGATGATCGTTAATGCCCTTGGCGTACCACCCCAATCGATGATTGATCGTGCGAGGCAGCATGGCGTGGTAGTGGGCGCTCTGACCGGTGCCAGAGAGCATGCCATCAAACACGCTGATGCAGGTGTTGATATTCTGATTGTTGCGGGCACTGAAGCCGGTGGTCATTGCGGTGAGGTATCGACCTTGGTGTTGGTTCCCGAAGTCCTCGAGTCATTAAAAGATTATGATCGTGATATCCCCGTCCTGGCTGCAGGTGGCATAGTAACGGGTAAACAGATGGCGGCCTGTATGGCCATGGGCGCAGAAGGCGCCTGGACAGGCTCCGTGTGGTTGACAACTGCCGAAGCGGAAACGGCGCCGGTGATCAAGGAAAAGTTTCTTTCTGCCAGTTCTCGGCAGACAGTCCGCTCGCGAAGTCGTACCGGAAAATACACCCGGCAGCTGCGCTCAGCTTGGACGGATGCCTGGCAAGTTGAAGGCGCGCCGGACCCTTTGCCTATGCCGCTGCAGGGCTTGATCAGCGGGCCGGCGCTAGCACGGATTGATAAATTAGCTGAAGCAGGCGATCCCGGTGCAAAAAAACTGGCAACTTACTGGGTTGGTCAAGGCGTAGGTTTAATGAATACGCCCGTCAGTGCCCGTACGGTAGTGTTCGAATTCATGTCTGAATTCGCTGAAGCATCAGAACGACTGGGCGGAATTATGGAGGACTAGGGGCAGGTTCTCGGATAGCCCAGGCGACCAGGGTCACCGGTAGGTTGCCAGCCCTGACGCGCTTTGCTGGTGTTTTGGTTGTGTGTGGCTGCGATGGCCCACTCACCGGATTTAGTTGTTAGCTACTAGGAAAGCCCCAGTTCTTCGGCGAAGGCATCACGCATGACAAATTTCTGCATTTTCCCAGTCACAGTCATGGGGAATTCATGCACCATTTTAATATACCTGGGTACCTTGAAGTGGGTGATCTGACCTGAACAGTATTCCCGTACCTCATCATCTGTCAGATTGGAACCTTCCTTTAATTGAATCCAGGCTGCGACCTGTTCACCGTACTTGTCATCAGGGACACCAAACACCTGAACTTCCTGAATTTCGTTGTGCGTATAGAGGAATTCTTCGATTTCTCTGGGGTAGATATTTTCTCCACCGCGAATAATCATATCTTTTATGCGACCAGTGATTTTGACGAAACCGTCCTGATCCATTTCAGCCAGATCGCCTGAATGTAACCATCCCTGGACATCAATGGTATCAGCGGTTCTTTCCTCATCATCCCAGTAACCCTGCATCACACCATAGCCGCGGGAACAGACTTCTCCCGTTTCACCAAAGGCTGCCGTTGCACCATCCTCGCGGGTTATTTTCATCTCCCAGTTGGTGTGGGGTCTGCCAACCGTGGTCACCCGGCGTTCAAATGAATCTTCAATAGCCGTCATTGAATTTAGAGGACTGCACTCGGTCTGGCCATAGCCGATGACGATTTCTGTCAGATCCATGTCGCTGATCAGTCTTTTCATCAGTTCAATGGGGCAGGTTGAGCCGGCGATAATACCCGTTCTGAGACTGCTGACATCAAACTCGCTGAAGGTTGGTAGATCCAGCTCGGCGATAAACATGGTAGGTACACCATGCAGCGCCGTGCACCTTTCATCCTGCACGGCCTTCAATACTGGCTCAGGGTCGAAGACTTCACAGGGCAGCACCATGGTGGCTCCCTGGGCAACACACAGCAGTGTACCGAGCACCATGCCGAAACAGTGATACATGGGAACGGGAATGCAGAGAATGTCATCAGTTGTAAAGTGCATACTGTTGCCGGCATGGTAGGCATTGTTGAGGATGTTGGTGTGCGAAAGGGTTGCTCCCTTGGGCATGCCGGTTGTGCCGCTGGTAAACTGGATATTGATGTTATCGTCTGGCTGCAGCGTCACTGCAAGTTCTGCCAGTCTGGCAGATTCATTATCTCGGCCCATGTCGCACACGGCACCGAAGTTAAACATGCCAGCAGAGGTTGCCTGGCCCATACGGATGACGATCTCAAGGAGCGGTAACTTTTTCGACTTCAACTGCCCAGGACTGCAATGACTGAGCTCCGGGGCCAGTTCTTCCAGCATTTTCAGGTAGTAACTGGTTTTGAAGCTTTCGGCGGCGACAATCGCCTTGCAACCGACTTTATTTAGTGCATATTCAAGCTCATACAGTCTGTAGGCAGGATTAATACACACCATGAGGGCCCCAATCTTGGCCGTTGCAAACTGGGTCAACACCCATTCGTAGCGATTAGGCGACCAGATACCGACACGATCACCTGGTTGAATTCCCAGGGCGAGCATTCCTTGGGCAAATCGGTCAACCTCCCTGACAAATTCTTTGTAGCTCCATCGAATACCCTGGTGAGGCACAACAAGCGCTGTGTGCTCGGGGTTTTCTGTTGCTACAGCATCTAGATGCTGGCCAATGGTGGTGGTCAGTTGTTTTGCTGTAGTCCCGCTGAATTGCGCTTCTGCCATGGCATCTGTTTTCCTTTAGCATTGAGATGAATGTATATTTGAAAGACCGCAGCCTTGACGTTGTTGACAGGCTTTCATGTTGATAAGTATGCCTGATTTTTCCTATGGGGTAACAGCCCCATACCACAACCCTGCCTGAAATGACTGAAAGGATAACTGTCTTGAGCCAGCTTGGCTATGAGTGTGGGTGCTTTCAGTCAATGGTCAAGAGTTTAAAGAGGATTAATGCGCAGCCTGGTCGCCAGGGCAATGCAGTGTCTGGCAGAGGAGTGGGTAGCTCAGCTTTAAGGACAGAGGCCCAGGGCGAATACAGGGCGAATAGGACAAAGTTCCTGGAATCCTTTCCGAAAGGCTCTGAGGATAGTAAGAACAAACCACGATTTTGCACAAACAGCCGTGCATATCAGCGCCCTCAAACATGGGCTTGATCGTAGTTTTCGATGAAAATTAAGTTAAGGTGATGTCCATGTCGACGGTAATTTAAGTGTTTTGAAAGATAGCGAATAGCGAGTAGCTAACAGTGAAAAGGTAGAAGACTCTTAATGGGTATGCATGGCTCCAATGTTTACAGGGATGCACACGCCATCAAAAGTCCAGTTAATAGCCTAGGTTAAATCAGTTTTGACTAGCCTTTCTGATCAGCTGCAACCTGCTTGGCTGAATCTCGTTCTGCGATCAATGTCGACAGTGCTTTTGCTTCCGGGAATGCTTCCATCAGGTTCAAATCGAGCACTTTCTTGCAAGCTGCGCCTGCGATGGGTACTGCGTACATAAACATAATGTCAGCATAGGTGAAGTTATCACCAGCTATGTAAGGTGAGAAGCTGGCATTTCGTTGAATACACCCGACACCTTTTAAAATATTCGCACGAGCCTTGTCTTTAACTTCGTCACTGACAGAGCCGCTGAAGAAAGCTTCTGCGAAACAGGTTCTGGCAGGTAGCTCGATATACAGTTCA
>JAPKEK010000186.1 GCA_028822125.1 Pseudomonadales bacterium
CTGCCCGGAGACCTGCCCCAGGTTTGTAGGACGAATTATTCGTAATGTTGATCTTTCGCAGCCTTCACCGCTATGGCTGAAAGAAAAGTTACGACGATCTGGTATTCGCAGCATCGACTCAGTAGTCGACATCACCAATTTTGTTATGCTGGAATTGAACCAGCCCATGCACGCCTACGATCTGGATCGTCTGAAAGGCAGTATCACCGTCCGATTGTCCGCTGCCGGAGAGAAGTTGACGTTGCTGGATGGCTCTCAAATTGAATTGTTCAAGGGTACAACCTTGATTACTGACGAGTCCGGCCCAGTTGGAATGGGCGGTATTATGGGTGGAGAAGGCACCGCAGTGCGCGCTGAGACGCGCAACATATTCCTTGAGGCCGCCTTTTTTACGCCGCTGGGGATTGCAGGCAAGGCGAGATCTTATGGCATGCAGACCGATGCCTGTCATCGCTTTGAACGCGGTGTCGATTATAACGGTCAGATTGAGGCCATTGAGCGGGCCAGTGAATTGTTGATTGCTATTGCAGGTGGCCAGGCGGGGCCGACTGTGGATGTCTGCGATCAGGCATTGCTGCCCATTAAAGCACCGGTCAGATTACGGTCCAGTCGAGTCAGCAGAGTTTTGGGTATGGAGATAGCCAGCCCAGAAATTGAAAACATTCTAGGACGACTTGATTTTCAGTTTAGTCGGGCTGAAGTAGACGACGATGTCTGCTGGGATGTGCTTTCCCCCTCGCATCGATTTGATATCGCCATTGAGGCGGATTTAATCGAAGAGATAAGCCGCGTCTTCGGTTATAATAACCTACCGGTGAGGACGCCCGTGAGTCACCTGAACATGCTCGAAGCACCGGAGGCGGTGGTAAACCAGCTCGCTATGAAAGAGTTTATGGTTGCCCGGGGTTATCATGAGGCGGTCACTTACAGTTTTGTGGATGAGGGCCAGCAGGCACTCATAAATGCGGATAACCTGGCAGTGAGATTGAAGAATCCATTGTCAGTAGATATGGCTGTCATGCGGACCTCGTTGTGGACAGGCCTGCTCAAGGCTGCAGCATATAATCAGAATCGGCAGCAGGACAGAGTGCGCCTGTTCGAATTGGGGATGGTTTTCAGGCAGGAAGGGGAAAACCTCACCCTGGAGGATTTGAGACAGGAACTGAGGTTAAGTGGCGTGATCATGGGTGGTCGCAGGCTTGAGAACTGGGCGTCGGCCAGTGAAGCTGTTGATTTTTACGACCTAAAGGGTGATGTGGAGTACCTGCTGGGCTCAGATGATGTTGGTGAATATGAATTCAGCCCTTGTGAACACGTCGCCTTGCAACCCGGGCAGAGTGCCAGGGTATCGCGCGAGGGTCGGCCAGTCGGGTATTTAGGGTTGCTGGATGGGAACGTTCAAGCAAGATTTGACCTGCGGGCGCCCTGCTACCTGTTCGAACTTGATATCAGGGAGATTGTTGCCAGGACGATTCCGAGCGTGCAGGAGATTTCCAGGTTTCCAGTAATCAGGCGAGATATCGCTGTTGTGGTGAGTGCGTCAATAACCTCTAGCCAATTAAGGCAGGTGGTGACCAGCAATGCCCCTGAATACTTCGTTAACCTAAAGTTATTTGATGTATATACGGGCAAAGGCATTGAAAATAATAGCAAAAGTATAGGCTTGGGGTTGACCTTCCAGCATCCATCGCGCACTCTTAAAGACGATGAAGTCAATAGTGCGATGGAGCAGATCGTCACTGCCATGAAAAAACAGCTCAGTGCGAATTTAAGGGACTAGTGATGAGGGTGCTAACCAAAGCGGAGATGGCGGAAAAGCTGTTCGAAGAGATGGGTTTGAACAAGCGTGAAGCTAAAGAAATTGTTGAATTGTTCTTCGAAGAGATTCGGATATCACTGGCATCTAAAGAGCAGGTTAAATTATCAGGCTTTGGCAATTTTGATCTTCGGGATAAGAGCCAGAGGCCTGGACGAAACCCGAAGACCGGGCAGGGCATTCCGATATCTGCGCGACGAGTGGTAACCTTTCGGGCAGGCCAGAAGTTAAAGGCCAGGGTAGAATCCTATGCTGGACCAAGAACAGAATCCTGATCTACCGGTTATTCCCGGCAAGCGGTATTTTACCATAGGTGAAGTCAGCGTCCTGTGTGCGGTTAAACCTCATGTGCTTCGTTACTGGGAGCAGGAGTTTCCCCAACTAAGTCCCTTAAAACGGCGGGGTAACCGGCGCTACTATCAGCGTCACGATGTGCTCGTGATTCGTCAGATCCGGGCCCTCTTATACGATGATGGTTTTACCATTATAGGTGCCAGGCAGCGGCTTTCCGGCCAGGAACAGAAGGACGATAAAAGTCAGTCTCGACAGCTGGTTCAGCAGATGATTGCGGAATTAAATGATCTGCTGAAGGTTTTTAAGGACTAGTTGGCTCGCTGTTTAATTAATAGCACAGTGCTTTTGCAGGCAGAATCTCTAGAGAGATCCATAAGCGATCTTGTTTTGTGGCGTCCGGACCATTTAATTTCTCCTTAATGTTGGTACAATGCCCAACGTTTCGGGGCGTAGCGCAGTCTGGTAGCGCACTACACTGGGGGTGTAGTGGTCGCAGGTTCAAATCCTGCCGTCCCGACCAATTCCATATCCAACCGCATCTGACGAGATCTCCAAATATTAATAAATTACTGTTTTTCATCGTTATTTTTCCAGTAAGATCCAGAGAAGTCCGATGGCATCTTTCTTAAGTGACGGTATTTTTGACATTGATCAGATAGATACCCCCAGTTAGGGTATATGTAACACAGGAAGTAATACCAGCTTGGGTTCCTTCCATTGAGCCTTGCTAGGTCGATACTCAAATGAGACGCCGAATAACCTCATTAAAAAGACTATCCTCAAAGAAAGAGTACAGCGGTAGATTGTGCAACCAAGTGCATGGCATAACCATTGCTGGCCTGTGACAAATGCTGCTCGGCAGCTAGCATGAGAGCGGAATTTTTAAAGAAGTTGAGGTTGTTGAATCGTTATTTGGGCCGGTATTCCATAGAAATCCACCACTAACCTGGTGTTTTCGGGCAGATGTGTCCTAGTCAGGGTGCGAAAAAGGTGTTTAATTCTTATTATCCCGTACCAAAAGAGTTAACTTACTAATATAATGTGCGATTAACAATATGGAAAGGTAGCAGAAAATGGCGACAGGTACGGTAAAATGGTTTAACGATAGTAAAGGGTTTGGATTTATATCACCGTCTGACGGTAGTGTTGATGTATTCGTTCATCATAGCGCTATCCAAGCTGATGGATTCAAATCGCTTGCAGAAGGTCAAAGTGTGAGTTTTGAAGTCGAGCAGGGTCAAAAAGGGCCTAGTGCGATTAACGTCGTCGCACAATAGACCAACGTAGATCGTGATCTAAGTTTGATTACCTACTAGCAGGTAGGTAGTTAGATGAGATGGAAGTAAGAGATAGAGTTGACGTTTGAATTGATATTCAGAGTCATTCATGGAATGGGGCTTGTAGGTAGATGGGCAGCGTTATGCGTAGAAGCTCGCTATCCACTAAGCAGTGGTTGGCGAACTACGTGTCAATGTGCAAGTTCTCCTCGAGTAGGTTGGGCAGATGTTCCCAGGGAAATCGGGATTGTTGTTTTGTCCAAATCTAAAGCTATCTGAACAATCTTCGAAAAGCTGAGGTTTTCCTTCTTCTGTGGGAGTGGGAAAGCTGAAAGATTGGTAGTGGCAGGTAGCTGAGGAATTGGTGTCTGAAGTTTCCTGGTACTACTCGTAATCCTCTGCAGTTACTTAACTTGGTGGCATGCCGCCTCATCCGGTTGCGCTCGTTCTGAGGAAAGCTGAAATGGGTTTTGCTGACCTCCCCGGTTCAGTACTATCCGGATACGACTTATGCTTTTCGCCTGGCTCAGAAGTGGCTTTCGCGCGCAAGTTATCTAATACGATTCTGACTTTCTCTCCAGGTTAGAACTTTCATCGGGTCTTGCGTCGAATATCCCTGACGTTTTTTTTTTGCAATTGTTAGGTCATGATTAACAGCAACAGTAATATGTTCCTTTAAGCTTTCTGATCTGGGAATTATTTCGGGAGCCATGATAACTATCTTATCGCGCATTGGTCGGTTCGAACTTGATTTGTCAGGTTAACGGGTTGGAAACAACGCTATCTGCTCGTTTAAGGTGTTGTTCTGTATGAATCGGGTACTCGAATTGCTCGGGCTCATGCGCTGGCGCTATTATCTAAGGATAACGTTAACGCAGTGATGAACCAGATCATGGTTTAGCCTGGGTATCATGAAGTCTCCCTGGAATGTCGAGACCTTGGCATCTGGAGATTTCGGGAAGCGAATATCTACTTGAATTTTTCGTTGATTTGGGGCGCTTTGGAATTAACGCCGGAGCTCGATATGAAGTGGAGAACTCAAGCTTCCAAGGTGTGTGGTTTGCCAGGAGATCTGGAAGCGTTTTTAATGGCAGGCAGGATTACTGGCCTGAATGGGGTATGTACTTATATGGAATCTTTATCTTTCCCGCAAAGCCCGGAAGCTTTAACCGCGGCCTGGCTTACTGACATCATGCAGAGCTCAGCTGAGCTGCCATCGAATATACAGGTGCAGACGTTCTCGGTTGAACCAGTTGGTGAAATTGTCGGTGTTATCGGCGAGGTGGTTCGTATCCGGCTCAATTACTCAGCTACCTGCCAGGCGCCCTCATCGGTGGTCATCAAGTTCGCCCATCGAAACCCGGAAAATCGGGCCATTGCCAATAACACCAGGATGTATGAACGAGAGGTGATGTTTTTCAACGAGATCGCCAGCCACATCGATACACCCCTGACCCGGTGTTACTTCGCTGAAATGGACCTCTCAACCGGGGGTAACGCTGTCGTGATAGAGGATCTCATTGATTATCGGGTAGGGGATCAGGTCACCGGGATCAACCTGGCTCAGGTGAAGATGGTCGTTGATACGATTGCGCCATTGCACGCGCGGTTCTACGGACGCTGGCAGCAGGATTTTGGTCATATGATGAGTATTGATTCTGATGAATACATTGATAGCTTCCTGCCGGGCTTTCTTGGTAGTTGGGAGATGGCTATAAAGAATTTCCCTGCGTGCTTCCCCAAGATTTTACTTGATGCTATGCCGGCTTATGTCGATGGTCTGGGCGGGATCATGAAAATGATGGGTGAACGGACCATGACCTTTATTCATGGCGATGTCCGCATGGACAATGCCATGTTTGGTCAGGGAGGACCTGGCCAGCAGCCTGTTATTATGATCGACTGGCAGAATATGATGATCTCCAATCCGCTGCAGGATCTGGCGTGGCTGGCAGCCACCAGTCTCAAGGTTGAGGTCCGCCGGGCAATCGAAGAGGACATGCTGGGATACTATTATGAGGCTATGAAAGGCCATGGTGTTTCCGGGTATAGCCTGGCACAGGTAAGGGCCGACTATGACATTGCCGTTCTGTTCATGATGAATTTCAATATGATTATTGCCGGCGCTTTCGTGCCCAGCAGTGAACGCGCCAGGGAAATGGCCGTAGAAGGGTTGCATCGAGCAGTCGAGGCTGTTTTGGACCGCGATTTACTCAGATATATCCCGGATTAGCCTAGGTTCACAGCCAAGTTGATTGCCGCTAACTTCTTAGTAGGCACTGTTGAACTGGACCTGCTCTATTAATTCAGTTGTAGCAGAAAA
>JAPKEK010000187.1 GCA_028822125.1 Pseudomonadales bacterium
TGTTCCCAGGGTTTGCGACGCGGCGACCATGTCGCCATCTTCATGGAAAATGATATGCGTTATTTTGATATGGTCTGGGCTGCCATGCGCTCCGGGTTGTATCTGACAACGGTCAATCGGTACCTGACAACAGAAGAAGCTGCCTATATCATAGATAATTCCGAATCGCAGATCGTTGTGACTTCAAACTATCTGGGGGAAATTGCTGGTGATTTCCCGGCGCAGTGTCCACGGGTAAAGCAGTGGCTGATGACGGGTGAGCCGCTGGATGGGTTTGACGATTATGAACAAGCGCTGGCGCAGCACACCATAGCCCCCCTTGATGAAGAGCCCGCCGGCACTTTCATGCTGTACAGTTCAGGTACTACCGGTCGACCAAAAGGTATTTTCAGGCCCTTGTCTGGGAAATTGATATCAGAAAGCGCCGATACGGTTGGCGGCTTGCAGAAAGCCCTGTGGGGTTTTGATCAGAACACGGTCTACTTATCACCGGCTCCTTTGTATCATTCTGCCCCGGTGAGTTTCTGCAGTTCTGCCCAGGCATTGGGGGCTACTGTCATCATGATGCCCAGGTTCAATGAAATAAATGCTCTGAAGGCGATTGAGGAATTTAAAGTAACGCATAGCCAGTGGGTGCCAACCATGTTCTCACGTATGTTAAAAATGGACCCGGCTGAGCGGACAAACTTTGATCTGTCCAGCCACAAGATAGCGATTCACGCAGCGGCGCCTTGCCCACGGCAGGTCAAACAGCAGATGTTTGATTGGTGGGGGCCGATTATTTATGAGTATTACGGCGGAACCGAGATCAATGGAATTACCCACGTGACCCCGGAAGCCTGGCTTAACAGGCCTGGCACGGTGGGCCAGGCAGTGCTCGGCATTATTCATATCTGTAATGAAGATGGCTCTGAATGTAAGCCTGGTGAAGAAGGACTCGTGTATTTCGAACTTCCCCGGCTACCCTTCGAGTATCTCAAGGATAAGGAAAAAACAAAAGACGCCCAGCACCCGCAGCATGAAAACTGGAGTGCTTTGGGCGACATTGGTTATGTCGATGAAGATGGTTTTCTATTCCTGACAGACCGGGCTACGTTTATGATTATCTCCGGCGGCGTTAACATCTATCCCCAGGAGATCGAAGATGCCCTGATTATGCATGCCGATATCGCTGATATTGCCGTCATAGGCGTGCCTAATGAAGAAATGGGAGAAGAAGTCAAAGCTGTGGTACAGCTGGCTGAAGGCGTTAGCACAGGCACTGATCAAGAAGACAAGTTGATTGCCTTTGCTCGAGAGCAGTTGGCTCATTATAAGTGCCCAAGGAGCATTGATTTTGAGGAGGAGCTACCGCGTTTGCCGACAGGAAAACTTTACAAAAGGCTTCTCAAGGATCGTTATTGGGGAAGGAAAGACACCAAGATTGTTTAGCGGCCAGAATCGTCCATTATTTGAATGGGTGCGATTAACTGATTTACCAGGTTTCAAGCCACGGCCGCAGCACTACCTCGAAAGTCCAGGTTGATCGAGGCTGTTGGTGAAGTTGCAGATAGGTTTTGGCAATGGAGTCAGGATCAGCCTGGTTGTCTTCGACATTTTTCCCAGCGCGACGGTGACTGCGAGTACCATCTGACTGGGTCCAGCCAATTGCGGCGTCGATGGGCACGTGGACAACGTGAATGCCTTTTGGCATGAGCTCGCGCGCCATACTTTGAGCGAGGCCGGATTTGCCGTGACTGGCCATGGCGAAGGCACCGCTTCGAGGATAGCCTTTGAAGGCAGCGCTGGCATTAGTAAAGATGATTGTGCCCCTGTGTCCCTGGTCAACCATAGGATTTGAGAGCATGCATTTTGCCGCCTGCTGTCCGACCAGGAATGCGCTGAATGTAGAGTTATGCAGGGTATCCTTGACCAGTGCCGGTTCGACTTCTTCGATACCCTTGCGGAAGATATCACCGCTTCGGCCATCGATATTGTGTACCACCAGGCTTGGATTACCTAGATCGTGGATGACCCGCTGAAAAAGCTTTTCGACAGCATCTTCCTGCGAGGCATCACATTGATAGCATTTAACGCCCTGATCCTGGCTTAGCGATTTCAGTACCGGTTTGTCTGGATTCCGGGCTGCAATGGCAACACTCATGCCCTCGCTTGCGAAAAGCCTGGCGCAGCTGGCGCTGATGCCGGGGCCACCCCCCACGATCAGGGCGACCTGCGGTCTGGTGGCATTATCGGGTTCAGACATCGTGGCTCCTTAGGATGTTCGGTGGGTCCAAAGGGGTTAAGACCCCTTACTGCTGGCCGATGGAATCTGATTAAAGGGTAGGCCCTTGTCCGCTCGCATATCTTCAGGCAAACCCAGGACCCGCTCGGAAATGATGTTTCGCAGGATCTGATCGGTACCGCCTTCGATTCTTACCGCAGGCGAGCGCATTAGCATTGCCTGGATTTTTGCCTGGCTTAAGGCGATGTCAGGATCAGTTACCAGTCCAGCCAGGCCCTGCAGATCCAGTGCGTACTTGGCGATATCCTGCATCATGGTGCCTGCCACCAGCTTACCGATGCTGTTTTCCGGGCCAGGGATTTCACCTTTTGAGAGTGCTGAAATTGCCCGGGCCCCGGTATTTTTCAGGCCCGCGCTCTTGGCATACCAGTCTGCCAGTTTTGAACGCACACCCGGGTCGTCAATGGCCGGACCACTGGCCATGGTGAGGTTGTCCACCAGTTCTTTGATTTCTGGGAATCCGGTTGCGATTCCGCCACCGATGGCCAAGCGCTCGTTCATCAGGGTGGTTAAGGCGACCTTCCAGCCGTCGCCGACCAGGCCCAGACGCTGATGATCAGGGATAAGCACATTATCGAAGTACACCTCGTTGAAGCCGCTATCACCATTGGCTTGTTTGATGGGTTTGATATCAATTCCAGGTGAGCGCATATCTAGGAAAAACATGGTCAGGCCCCTGTGCTTGGCGACGTCCGGATCAGACCTTGTGATCAAAATACCGTAATCACTGTATTGAGCCCCGGATGTCCATATTTTCTGGCCATTGATCCGCCATTGGTCGCCTTCTTTCTCGGCCTTTGTGCGTAATCCAGCCAGGTCACTACCACCGTGCGGTTCCGAGAACAGCTGGCACCAGACTTCCTCGCCACTGGCCAGTTTTGGCAGATAGCGGCGTTTATGTTCTTCGCTGGCATAAGCCATCATGGTCGGTGCGCACATGCCCTGACCGATAATAAAAGTCCCGCTGAGCTTGCTGTAAATGCCCTCTTCCTGGTTCCAGATCACGCTTTCAATGGGTGTTGCACCACGACCCCCATATTCCCTGGGCCATTGCAGGCAGGCCCAGCCGTTTTCAGCCTTGATTTTCTGCCATTTTTTGGCTTCCTCAAGGGGATCAAACTCACCCGTTCGGGTCGAACCGAAACCGCTGCCGGCCAGGGACTCAGCCAAGTGCCGGGGAGCATGATCGTCAATCCAGGTCCTGACTTCTTTTCTGAAGGCCGCTTCTGCTTGTGTATCGCTAAAATCCATGGTCGTTCTCCTAAGCCACTGCTTGAGGCAGAGCCTCAATCAGTTTATTTTCCCACACCGTCAGGCAACCGAGTGCCAGGGTTAGATAGTTAGACCTGCGATAGTAAAGATGACAATCAAATTCCCACGTGAATCCCATTCCACCATGGATCTGTATGTTATCTCGGGCACATAACTGGAACGCCTGGGTTGCAGAAACCCGTGCTGTAGCAGCGGCAAGATTCAGGTCCGGGGCGTTATTTTCAAGTGCCCAGGCGGCGTAATAGGCATTGGATTCAGCCAGTTTGAGGGCGACATACATATCCGCCATCATGTGCTTGAGTGCCTGAAACGAGCCTATGGGCCTACCAAAGGCGAATCTCTCCTTGGCATAAGCCACCGCCATGTTCAATGCCTGCTCCGCACCACCGAGCTGCTCAAAGGCAAATAGAACAGCTGCTCGGTGCAGTAATTGTTGAAGTTGACCCCATCCCTTACCGGCAACTCCTAAGGCTTCTGCTGAATTTCCATTGAAATGAAGGCTGGCTGCTGCCAGAGTAGGGTCAACCGATTGCACCGGGGTGCGCTGCACCTCTGTTAAGTCTGCAATCACCAGCTGCGGTCCGCTGTCCCCGCTCGCAACGACGATCGCTATATTGGCGATCATGCCATGAGGCACGATCATTTTTGATCCACTCAATACGCTGTTCTTGAATTGGGTTTGTAGCTGGTTAGGACTCGGTTCCAGGTGATCTTCGACCAGCGCCAGGGTTGCGATGATCTCGCCTGAGGCTAATTTGGTGAGAAAGCGTTCCTTTTGTGCTGTTGAACCGAACAGGGAAATGGCTTCAGCGGCGAGGTAGATGGAGGATGAAAATGGGATGGGTGCCAGCATAGCGCCGATTTCCTTTGCCGCCAGGCACAGTGGCAGGTATCCCGCACCAACACCGCCGTAGTCCTCGGAAATGGCCGTTCCCTGAACACCCATGGCTGCCAAGCCCTGCCAGACATCAAGGGCCTGAGCTTCATTGCCATCCAATACTGAGCGATGACGATTTAACTGGCATTGGTCCTGCAGATAACGTCGCACCTGCTCCTGAACCATTCTATCTTCGTTTGAAAAATCAAAGTCCATAATTTTTGTATTCCTGGTTGATATGAATATACGTTGTAATCGACCCACACCCGGTAAGTGCCTGATCCCTGGGGTTTAGTTCCGTGTCCCTAAATGCGCTAATTGGGCTCGTTCCGGGTTGCGAATCTCATAAATTTCAATGACGTTTCCAAAGGGGTCCTGGCCATACACCGCACTGGTATCCCCAAAATCGACCGGCGGGCCCACAAAGGTCATTCCAGCGTTTTCCAGCCTGGCCTGTTCGGCCTGAATGTCAACAACCTCCAGAGCAAAATGCGGATAGCCCAGATCACAGGGACGTGCTGTCTTGTCCTCGCCTTTCGGATGACCATAGCACCAGAGCTCAACAAAGCAACTCCCTGCCCGCATCATTGCCATGGTTGCGGATATATTCTGCAAGCCAACCGCACGGTCAGCCAACGGCATGTTTTGGATCTGTCCTTGTTCGACGATTTCAAAGCCAATTACATCCCGATAGAAAGCCAGACCCAGATCAAAATCTGGTACATTGATTGCAATGTGATGAATCCCCTTGATCATTGTAGGCCTTCATTCGTATTGTTGACTTCCAGTTAATCCCGGCGGGCTTGCTGAGCCCTATCTGGATAGCGAAATTCGCCCTTTAGTATGCACCAAAATGACCTTGTGCACATGATTCTGATAGTTAACCTAACTAGCAGTTGGATTGGAATTGCTTGAAATCAGGTTTCTGTATTACTGACAACAATCTGGACGATCAGGTGATGAGCGATACAGGTTCGGGGTTGCTGTATGCAGAATAATTAGGCCGCAGGCAGGCTTTAAATGGCCTAACGCTTTAAAAACCCGGCTGGAATTTAAAACCTTCTTGTTTTGCCCTGCTTATTGCACTCTTCGCTGATTGTTTCGTTACAGTTTTTGCATCATTGGCGTAAATATCTGCTGCTATAGTCAGAAAACTGCTGGTTGAGGGCTTTCTTTTCCAAGCCAAAATCGGAGAGGTTATAGCGATGAGGCGCTCGATGTTCGCGCAGGTTCGTTTCAATCCAATCCTTGATTTCGTTGTGAAAATCATCTC
>JAPKEK010000188.1 GCA_028822125.1 Pseudomonadales bacterium
GTTATATCCAGTAATTCAAGAGGCGGTACGGTCAACGGGTTCTGCGACAGAACCACCAGATCTGCCTGTTTTCCGGGCTCAATACTGCCTTTGCTACTTTCCTCAAAATACTGGTAAGCCGCGTTGATGGTGACCGCCTTTAAGGCCTCATGCACTGATATCTTCTGCGAGCTACCCAGCGTCTGACCACTGCGGGTCAGGCGGTTTACTGTTGCCCATACCAATCTCAACATGTCGGGCGGCACTACAGGCGCATCATTATGGACCGTAAACAGAATATCTTTGTTTAGGCTGCTGGCAGTAGGACTGATCCTACTACCCCGCTTGAGGCCCAAAACCGAATCTCTATGCCAATCTCCCCAATAAAAAGTATGCGCCGAGAAATACGAGGGAATAACCTGCATCTTGGCAATGCGATCCAACTGGTCTTCACGCACTGTCTGGGCATGAATCATAACGGTTCGATGATCCATTGGTTTGCGCGGGTGTAGACTGCGAGCAAGGGCATTCAAGAACAAATCAGCAGCAGCATCTCCATTTGCATGAGCCAGTATAGGCGTGGCGGAACCAATAAATTTTTCAAAAAGCGCATCAACAGAAGCTGCCGGCATGACCGGATATCCTCGATAGTCTGCACCTTTACCCTCCGGTGGAACCGCATAGGGTTCAGTCAGAAACGCGGTTTTCCCCTGGGGTGAGCCGTCCAGGATCATCTTGATGCCACCTACGCGAAAACCATTTCTATATTTCTGGCTATGGATGTTGTGCAGATCAGGGTCAGCGAGGTTTTTTTCCTGAACTCGAAGATAGGCGACCACATCAATAGGAAAAGCACTGCCTCGGCTTGCAGCTCTGAGCATCTTGATGGAGGCTGCAGAAGCACCGCCTTCCTGGGCCGTGGTAATACCATTGCTGGCGAAATCCAGGATGCCACGCTGCAAATCCCCGAACGGGTCCTTACTGGGTGCCTGAAACCGATGCACAGCAGAGGTTGCCGATTCTTCCAGCACGCCATTGGGTTTTTGACTGCCGGTGAAACGCCTTATAACACCCCCTGGCGGATTTACTGAAGTCTCATTAATCCCGGCAATTTCCAGTGCCCGGGAATTAACTGCTGCAAGATGCCCGGACACATGCATTAACAAAATGGGCAGTGTCAGGGAAACCTGGTCGAGATCAATTATAGTTGGATGTCGCCCCTCAGCGAGCAGTGAATCATCGTAACCCAGGCCCACAACCCATTGGTCCTGTGCGGGGTTACTCTTTTGAATAAAGTCTCTCAGCGCCTGGATCAGGTCCGCTATGTTTTCCGCAGGGCCGACCGGTGGCGATGCCACATTGGCCATACCAGCAATGCTGGAGTGAAACGAGATGTGGCCATGGGCATCGATAAAACCCGGTAACAAGGCACGATCACCCAGCTCTATGGTTTCGCCAACGCTGCCTTGCCAATCCTTGCGATCACCCACATAAATGATTTTATCGCCTTTCACAGCAACAAAATTCACCGGTCGCGTTGAACCACTGATGGGAATAATGTGCTCGCCATAAAAGGCGATGTCCGCTTGCTGAGCTTGGTTCTGGAACGAATCAGCTTGAAGCCCGGCAACCCTGTTCTCTGCTAAAGGCTGTCCTGCAAAGCAACAGGACAGGGCTAACGATATCCATGCAAGGTATTTCAATGGCGCGCTCCCCCGGCTATTTTGGCTTCGATCATGCCATGGCAAGGGGTTAACACCAAATAAGAATGGCAAAGCGACTAACATTCCCAGTTGTTTATCTCTCGCGGCTGGGAATCCTGCAGGCCCTACACGTTAAAACGAAAATGAATGACATCGCCATCCTGAACCAGGTAATCCTTGCCCTCCAGTCGCCATTTGCCGGCCTGTTTAGCCCCGGCTTCACCCTGGCCACTGATATAATCGTCATAGCTGATCACTTCTGCGCGAATGAAGCCCCTTTCAAAGTCAGTGTGAATCACGGCAGCGGCCTTAGGTGCAGGTGCCTGCTGTTTTACCGTCCAGGCCCTGACTTCCTTCACGCCTGCGGTAAAATAAGTCTGCAGTCCTAAAAGCCGATACCCCGCTCTGATGACTCTATCAAGGCCAGGTTCATTCACACCCAACTCATTTAAGAACTCAAGCCTCTCATCATCCTCCAGTTCGGCGATTTCAGCTTCCAGTTTATTGCAGATGGTTACGACTTCCGCACCTTCAGCATCCGCAATGGTTTGTACGACCGCTAGTAACCCACGCTCATCAATATCGGAGTCACCCACATTAGCAATGTAAAGCACCTTCTTCATCGTTAACAGGTGCAGTGTTCCCACAAGCGCTTGCTGATCCTCGGTCAATTTCAGCGTCCGGGCTGGCTGGCCCTGATCAATATGCGCTTGCATGGCCTCAAACACCTCCAGATCTACCAAGGCTTCTTTGTTACCGCTTTTGGCAATGCGCTCAACTCGACTGATGGCTTTAGTAACAGTCTCCAGATCGGCCAATTGCAATTCCGTGTTAATGATTTCAATATCTCGGGCGGGATCAATCGTATTTTCAACATGAACCACATTATCATCTTCAAAACAACGAACCACATGACCGATGGCATCGGTCTCCCTGATATTGGCAAGAAACTGATTGCCCAGCCCTTCGCCTTTTGACGCGCCTTCGACCAGACCCGCGATGTCAACAAATTCCATGGTGGTCGGAACAACACGCTGCGGGCTGACAATATCAGCCAGTGCGTCCAGGCGCGGGTCAGGCATGGGTACGGTACCGGAGTTGGGTTCAATCGTGCAGAAAGGGAAATTTTCCGCTGCTATTCCCGCCTTGGTCAGCGCATTAAACAAGGTCGACTTCCCCACATTGGGAAGCCCCACAATTCCACACTTAAATCCCATGTTTACTCCGAAGTATTATCATCAGACAAATTTTCTTTTACCGCCTTTGGGGTATGCAGGTTTTTCAATGCATCTTCCCA
Source organism: Pseudomonadales bacterium (assembly GCA_028822125.1). Classification (GTDB taxonomy): domain Bacteria; phylum Pseudomonadota; class Gammaproteobacteria; order Pseudomonadales; family Azotimanducaceae; genus UBA9926. The sequence continues at coordinate 2,980 of JAPKEK010000188.1, forward strand.
ACGGTCCGCCAGTAATGCGGGCATTATTGCCAAAACCTCTGCAAAAGCCACATCAACTGCCGCTCTCTCAGCGGGCGCTGGTTTACTGAGCACATGAGGTGTCACATCAGCTTTATGTCCCGGGCGGCCAATACCAATACGCAACCGCCGGAATGATTGGTCACCGCCAAGATGACGGGAAATATCTTTTAAACCATTGTGCCCGGCTAATCCGCCGCCCTGTTTTAATCGCACCGTCCCCGGGGGAAGGTCCAACTCATCATGCGCGACAACAATGGCCGCTGCTGGGATTTTAAAAAAATGACACAGTGCGCCTACGGCCCGGCCACTTTCATTCATAAAGGTACTCGGAATGAACAGGCGAAATTCGACGCCACTATAATTAGCGACAGCAAGCCGGCCAAAAAATTTCTTTTCCTCTTTAAAGGTAGCACCGATTTCCCTGGCAAGCATTTCGGCAAACCAGGCACCCGCATTGTGGCGGGTGCCCGTGTATTGAGCGCCAGGGTTACCAAGGCCTACGATGAGCGACAGGCTCATAGATAATTACTCGACCAGTGCAGGCTTATTCTTCGCTTTCGCCTTCGGTCCCCGTTTCAGTCTCGTCAACATCACTGGCTTCTTCTTCTTCACCTTCTTCCAGTTCTAATTCAGCGCGCTTATTAAGGTGGACTGAGGCAACAACCTGATCATAATCAGCGCCGTGAGTCAGTGCAGGGATGGTGACACCTTCAGGCAGATTGATTTCACTCATATGCACTACCTGGCCTAGCTCTAGATCAGTCAAATCCACTTCGATAAATTCCGGAAGTGCCCCTGGCAGACAGCTGATTTCCACCTGTGACATGTTATGCGAGATCTGCCCACCACCGAGCTTCACGCCAACACATAATTCCTCATTTAAGAAATGCAGTGGAACTTCAACTGAGATCAAATGATCCATCTGAACTCTCAGGAAATCCGCATGCATGATTCTTGGTTTTGCAGGGTGACGCTGTAAGTCCTTAATGATTACAGACTGTTTTTCACCGTCAATAGTCAACGTTAATACATGCGAGTAAAACGCTTCGTTTTCACAGGCCATGGCGAGGTCTTTGTGCGCCATGGTCAGCGATTGTGGTTCCCGTCCTGCTCCATATATAACAGCAGGTATCTGATCGGCCTTACGACGCAGGCGGCGGCTCGCACCTTTCCCCATGTCTGTTCTCAGCTCGGCACTTAACTCGAAGTCAGCAGCCATTTTTAGCTCCTTAAATTGGCAGAACGCTGCGACCACGTCCTGCTATTGTGATGCCCTGTCAGGGCGTTAAAAAAGTGCTGGTTGAATGCGTTTGGCAAACAATGCACTTAATGATTCTTCGTTACTGATCCGGCGAATTGATTCTGCTAGCTCATCGGCAACACTCAATTGTCTGATCCCCGGTACTGCACAGGCCTCATCAGACAAGGGGATGGTATCGGTCACAACCAATTCATCCAGGGATGAACCGCCTAAGTTTTCTAATGCCCGCCCAGATAGTACTGGATGGGTGCAATAGGCAATGACCTTGGTAGCGCCCTCTCTTTTCAAGGCATCTGCCGCTGCACAGAGTGTACCTGCAGTATCGACCATATCATCAACCAGAACACAGGTTCGTCCGGCCACATCACCAATGATATGCATCACCTCCGACTGGTTAGCCTCCGGTCTTCGTTTGTCGATAATGGCCAGATCTGCGTCATTCAACAATTTGGCCATCGCCCTGGCTCTGACCACCCCACCCACATCAGGTGACACAATCATCACATCCGTATAAAGGCCCGCCTCTACCTGCCTTTCGATATCCAGAAGCAAAACGGGGGTAGCATAAATATTATCAACCGGCACGTTAAAAAACCCCTGGATCTGGTCGGCGTGCAGATCTATTGTCAGTACCCGATCGATTCCCGCGCTGGTCAGCATGTCGGCAACAACCTTTGCAGTGATTGGTACACGCGCTGACCTGACCCGGCGGTCCTGCCTGGCATAACCAAAATACGGTATCACAGCAGTAATACGAGCCGCGGATGCCCTGTGCATGCAATCGACCATCACGATAAGTTCCATCAGGTTATCGTTGGTCGGTGCGCAGGTAGGCTGCACGATAAAAACATCCTTACCACGAACGTTTTCGATAATTTCAACGCTGACTTCACCATCACTGAAACGACCGACCTCAGCATCGCCTAGATCAAGCCGTAATCGGTCCGCTACCCTATTTGCCAACGCAACATGGGCATTTCCGGTGAATATCTTGAGCTCGGCCACGCGCGTATCCCCAATTTAGGATTATAAGAGTGGCTGGGGTGGAGGGACTCGAACCCCCGCATGCAAGGATCAAAACCTTGTGCCTTACCAACTTGGCGACACCCCAATCCCTTAAATAAATCTCACTTGTTCAGGTTTCGCTCTGGTAGCGCTGCAATCGTGTATGCAAACTACTGGAGTTCAACGACGGTATCAAATACCCGGTCCATTTTTTCGGAATCTGCGGCAAGACCGCCTGACCGTTTTCCTCTGAACCAACATCTAAAAATACGCTACTACCTGAGCCGGTCATTTTAACAGTGCCCCACTGGCTTAACCAGTTCTTTGCACTTTGTACTTCGGGAAAAAGCCTGAATACGACGCTTTCCAGGTCATTATTCCATGAATCGGTGTTTCCGCCGTCTTCTGAAAAACGCGCTATTGTCCTTGCAGGAGTA
>JAPKEK010000189.1 GCA_028822125.1 Pseudomonadales bacterium
CGAGGTCCTGATGAAGACGCTGTGCTTGTCTTTTGATCCAACCCAACGAGGCTGGGTGAATGATATGGAAAGTTATATGCCCCCGGTCGCCCTTGGGGAGGTTATGCGGGCCGGTTCCGTAGGTCAGGTGGTTGCCTCAAACAATGATGCTTTTCGAATAGGTGACCTGGTGCAGGGTTTAGGGGGCTGGCAGGATTACTTTGTAACTCAGGGTGCGGCACTAAATCGGTTGCCTCAGGGCGTGACGCCAGAAATGGCGCTGGGGGTTCTGGGCACAACAGGGTTAACGGCTTACTTCGGCTTGTTAGATATTGCTGAACCTAAACCAGGCGATACTGTATTAGTCTCTGGTGCTGCAGGCGCCACAGGCTCTGTTGCCGGTCAGATCGCAAAGATTAAAGGTTGTAAGGTTGTTGGTATAGCGGGCGGACCGGACAAATGTCGATGGTTACTTGAATCAGCAGGTTTTGACGCAGCCATTGACTACAAGCATGAAGATGTCGAACAGCGTGTGCAGGAATTGTGCCCGGAACGGTTAAATATCTATTTTGATAATGTTGGTGGTTCTATTCTTGAAACGGCTTTAGGGCAGTTGGCTATGAATGCTCGAGTGGTTTTGTGTGGTGGGATCTCAGGATACAATGCGCTTGAACCCAGCCCGGGACCCAATAACCTCATGAACCTGGTAATTACCCGGTCACGAATGGAAGGATTTATCGTAATTGACTATCTGCAGCGGATGGCTGAATTTATCGAAGATATGGGACAATGGCTGCAGGAAGGTAAGATTGTTCATGTTGAAGATATACAGACGGGCTTTGAAAATATTCCAGCCACGCTGCAACGGTTATTTTCAGGTCAAAACCTGGGTAAACAGTTATTGAAACTCGGCGAGCCAGAACCGCGCTAAGGTGAATAGAAGTAGCCCACAGATCTGGGTGGACGCAGATGCCTGTCCAGTGCCAATAAAAGAGATGTTATTCCGTGCAGCTGTACGCACTGGCGTTCAGGTAACGCTGGTGGCAAACCACCCTATGCGGATCCCACCTGCTAGTAACGTGAATTTTCTGCAGGTAAGCAATGGCTTTGATTTAGCGGATAACAAGATCGTCGAACTAGTCCGTGCGGGTGATCTTGTGGTCACTGCTGATATTCCTCTGGCGGCTGAGGTGATAGAAAAAAATGGCCAGGTTATCACTCCCCGGGGAGTGCCGTTTTCAGTGGAGAACATCAAGGCACGTTTGACCATGCGGGATTTTATGGATACGCTGCGCGCCAGTGGTGTTCACAGTGGCGGTCCCGCGGTTTTTTCGGTTAAGGATCGGCAGCGATTTGCAAACCAGCTGGACCGTTACCTGGCTTCGAGCGGTTGAAATTAAAGTTGCCCGCGAGCAGCATCAGAAAATGAAGCTTGGCTTATTCAACTGCAGGGTCCAGCGCTCAGAGTCTGCGGCCAACAGGATACCCCGAAGGCTGTTGCACTGCCTCGATAAGGTAACAGAGACACCAGAGTATCGGCTACTCATTGAGGACAAGATGCAGGCATTGCTGGGAATACATCGATGTGAAGTAGCACAGATATGAGTTAACACTAATATGAAAATAGAAAAATCAGCGGTAGTCGCCATGCAATACGTGCTGACTGACCAGGAAGGCAATGAACTGGAACGTTCTAGACAAGCTTCACCCATGGTTTACCTGCATGGCCACAGAAATATTCTTCCAGAGTTGGAGGCGGCGCTATCTGGCCTGCAAGAAGGTGCACTGATAGAGGTGATTCTTCCACCAGAGCGGGCCTATGGATTGAGAGACCCCAAAGCCGTGCGACGGGTGCCTAAGAAATATCTGATTAAGCCACCCAGAAAAATGCCACCAGGCACACTGGTGAGGTTGAATACCGAATCTGGTGCAAGGAATGCGGTAGTTATTAAGGCTGGAAAATTTAGTGTTGATATTGACAGTAATCATCCCTTTGCCGATAAACATTTGACCTTCACTGTGACCATTGAAAAAATCAGGCCGGCGACTTCCTCGGAATTGGCACATGGTCATAGTCATGGTTTAGATGGCCAGGACGATGATCACTGAGTTCGAAATTTAATGCCTGGCAATTATTTACCCTGCCATTTAGGTTGTCGTTTTTCAGCGAAAGCAAGCGGGCCCTCTTGCGCGTCTTTGCTGTGTCTGCGCAAGGTTTCTTCAGGATATTCCAGCTCATAAGCTGCTGCAAGAGGGTAGTCCAGGCCCTGCATGGCACAGGCTTTGGTCGCTCGAATGGCCAGTGGTGCACAACGCAGGATGTCCTGGACATAATTGTCTACGGTTGATTTTAGCGCACTGGCTTCAACCACCTCGTTGATCAATCCCAGCTCATAGGCCCGCATCGCTGTCATATGCCTGCCGGTAAGCAGGAAGCCCATAGCGGGTTTAAGGCCAATTTGACGGGGTAATCTGTGAACCCCTGCCGCACCAGCAATTAGGCCTCTTCTGGGTTCGGGCAGACCAAATTCGGCATGATCAGCAGCAATGATAATATCGCAGGCCAGCGCGATCTCTAATCCTCCGCCAAGTGCAAAGCCATTAACCATGGCAATAAGTGGTTTACTGAAATGCCATCGTTCTGCAATGTGTTTTGTTTGTCCGGCCTGTTCTCGCCACAGTAGTTTCTGCTGGTCACTGGCTTGGCTTTCAATGGCTCGATGTTTCAGATCGGCACCGGCACAGAAGGATCTACTGCCCGCCCCGGTGATAATGGCCAGCCAGATATCGTCATTGCGCTCGACCTCGTCGAGGTGCTCGGATAATTGCCAGCGCAGTTCTGGGTTGAGGGAGTTCATGGCCTCAGGTCTGTTCAGGGTGATCCAGGCTACCTTGTCATTAACTTCAAATCGGGTTGTGTTGGTATCCATTTATTGTCCTTACTCACTTTCGTTGGCTTGGTCTTGGAACTAAAGATCAGCATGCCCGTCTGCGCCGAGCAGGTAACCTACCTGGCTGAGCCGTCGGGTCGGTAATGGGGAAAGTCTCGACTGGATTTAGCCATGCGTAACAGGCTGGCAGAGTCCCTGTGCTGATTCAGATTCTGAAGCTGCTTTACGGTCACCGCCATCATGGCAAAACTGCCCTGTTTATTTTTAACAAGTGCTTCAGTGGGAGATATCCAGACACTGTCGGTGGTTTCTTCACCATCGTGAAGTCCCTGTTGCCGATCAGGCGCGGCACCGATGAAAAATCGGGTATCAAAACGTCGCGGTCTGCCAGGTGGCGTTACCCAGCGATTATAAAAATGAATCTGGTCGGTCGCTAAAAGCCAGCCTTCGCGATCGCAGATCGTATCAATTTGAAGGTCATTGTCTCGCAACTGTCGCCGGTAATCCGATACTCGCTGATGCTGGTTATTTATTTCCTGGCCCTGCTCATCGTACGCGAGTAGCAAACCAGATTCTTCAAAGGTTTCACGTATGGCTGCGACCCAGCAGCCCAGCCAGTCATCACCCAGGGCGTCTTTCTGATAGACCTGGTCGGTGGTCAGTGGCACCATATGTTTCTCATAGTTAGTAAGGTAATCCGATTCATCGACCCGTCCGCCTGGGAAAACATACATACCGCCGGCGAAGGCGGCGGTTGTTGTTCTTTTGAGCATGAGGATTTCATACTGGGGCAAGGCATGACGGACCAGAATGACGGTTGCTGCAGGTCTAACGGGCTGTTCTTTCATGGCCGAGTCACCACGCCTTGATGGATGAGGGTATTGATGGCATCTTGATCCATGCCCAGTTCTTGGAGTATGGCAATACTGTCCTGCCCCAGTTTCGGCGCACTGTGTCTGGGACCGACTTCTGCCTGGCTAAAGCGGATAGGGATGCCTACGGTTTTATATTCACCAATTTCTTCATTGCTTATCGATGGAAACAGATTGATCGCCTCTGCCTGGGAATCAGTAGGCACCTCGTGCAACCCCAGTACCGGTCCCCAGATTAATCCTGCGGCATCGAAAATGGGGCCCCATTCATCCCTGCTCTTTTCAGACAGGGCCCGGTCCACGCCGTCGGTCAGTTCTGGCATATGGTCATAGCGACCTTTTCCAGTGGCATATTTTTCCACTTTTAGCCAGTGGCCCAGACCCAATGCCTCACAAAATGCGGGCCATTGTTCTGGCCCCGGCATATTAAACACGATCCATTTACCATCGCCGCAGGGGTAGCGGTTTGCTGTAGGCGTCAACAGGTTATGCCTGGCGCGCCTTCTCACCGGGGCGAGGTCATTTGCTGTCGTGGCATAATCGCTGGCCTGGGTCCACACGGCTGTTTCATAGAGTGAGGTTTCAATGGTCTGTCCTTCTCCTGAGGATTCAGCTTGTCGGAGTGCGGCCAGAATACCGGCAACCAGTGCAAGGCCGGTGGTATGGTCACCCTGAGCAGGCCTGGCCTGAGGGACGCAGCCATCATCGCCTTCTCTCATTGCATCGTATAATCCTGATCGGCCAAAAAAGGCTGTGACATCGTATCCTGGACGCCAGGCATCCGGACCGGTTGTGCCGTACCCCGTTAAGGTTGCATGTACCAGTTTTGCGTTGATGTCGAATAGGGAGGCAGGATCCAGTCGGTATCTTTGTTGCCGTTCCAACAACAGATTACACATGAATATATCCGCCTGCTGACAGAGCTGGTGGACTATTTCTATGCCGCCTTTCTGGGTTAAATCTACTACCAGGGACTCCTTGCCGCGATTATCCACATCAAATTGCAGATCAAATTCACGTACCGGTGCGTCGACCTTGGGTGTTCTACCCATGTCTCTCATAGGGTCTCCGGCGGGGGGCTCAATTTTAATCACCCGCGCCCCCAGATCTGCAAGAATGGCACCGGCACTTGGTGCTGCCATCCAATTATCTATTTCAATTACGGTGATATTATCTAATGGTGAAGCCACTGCTATTTTTCTCTCATGGGTTAATATGAAGGGACAATCATAAGTGAGGTTCTAAAAATTAGAAACCTTGAAGATAATAAAGGTTTTGCCCTACGGCAGTATAAACCAGAGGATCTGTCGTATCTCTACAGCATTTGTTTACAAACAGGTGATGCCGGGCAGGATGCGACCGGATTGGTGGATGAGCGAATCCTTGGCCATTTTTATGCGGCGCCTTATGTTCATTTCGAACCTGATCTGTGCTGGCTTCTGGTCAGGGAAGCTGTCCCGGTGGGTTATATTCTGGGAACCAGCGATTCCGGCAGATTTGCAGACTGGGCAGATACAAATTGGTGGGGCCCTTTAAGGCAGTATTATCCCAGTGCTGGTGGGAATGATGCCTGGACTCAGCAGATGATTGGGTTGATGCACCAGGGCTACCAAGCACCCCAGGGAATAAAGGATTATTCGGCTCATCTGCACATCGACCTCCTGCCCATAGGGCAGAAACGGGGATGGGGTAAGGTGCTCATCGATGTTTTCTGTGACCGATTAAAGAAAATGGAGATTGATGGCGTACACCTGGATGTTAGCCGCCGCAATCTTAATGCTATTGGTTTTTACAGCAGGGTCGGTTTTAAGGTTCTCGAATCAGACTCCAGTTCAATTCGTTTTGCCAGAAAGCTATCTGATTGAATCAGTTGTTTTCGCTCAAATAATTAAAAAGTTGCCTATCGTGGCGGCTGGTTGCTGAAAGTGGGCCGTTACGAAGATAAGGCTGCCAGGGTGAT
>JAPKEK010000190.1 GCA_028822125.1 Pseudomonadales bacterium
CCAGGTGGCAAGGCGTTTGGCACTGGCGGCTTCGTCCTGAGCATCCATATGGATTTTTGCCGTTGTATAAGGGAGATTAAAGCTATAAATTCTTTCGTCCCTGAGAAACACGGTGCGATCGGTAACCGCGTCGAGAAATTGTCGATCGTGAGAGATCAGCAGAAAACCTGCGTCCAGCTGCTGCAGGAATTTCTCAAAATACAACAGGGTGATCAGGTCTAGATGGTTAGTTGGCTCATCAAACAGAATCAGATTCGGGTTATTGATAACAGCGCGAGCAAACATGAGCCGGTTCTGCTGACCGCCGCTGAGGTCAGATATCCGATAATTATATTCATCAGGGCTGAAACCCAGTTCTGCCAGTAACTGTTCAACACGGTATTGATTAAAATCCTTGCCTTCCTCGGGGAGGTTGTCAGCCAGAGCCTCGGCCAGCGTATGGTCAGATAGTCTGGGATTGATAAATTGCTCTACCACTTCCAGCTGCAGTCCTCGATTAATGGAAATCTCTCCCTCATCGGCTTCCAGGGCTTGGCTCAGAATGTCTAACAGGGTGGATTTACCAGAGCCATTGTGGCCGACCAGGCCAATTTTATCGCCCTCATTGTTGACTATATCAAGGGATCTAAATAATGTTTTATTGCCCAGGAAATGGGTAAGGCGATGACATTGGATCAGTGTTGCCATGGTGCCAGGTCCTGTCTGAAATGTTCACACAAAGCGGGATTTTTGGTGTGGGTGTTAAGGTAAGGTCTTTTGGTCAGGATGTCTAATGTCGTACTTTGGTCGAGTCTGTCACAGCCGCCGTGCAAGCGCCCTTTTGTATGAAGGACCTTGTATTAACGTCAGCGAAGCAGCCGGATTTCAGGTGGTTCTCTGGTTTCATTTGTACTAATGTCAGGTAGAAAAAGATCGAAAATTAATTCTTTGTATTAAGGTGCATTAATGAAGCATCAGATTGTGATTGTCGGTGGCGGATCATCAGGAATTACTGTTTCTGCTCTACTCGGGCGCAAAGATAAGGCGCTGGATATTGCCATTATCGATCCTTCGGATACGCATTATTATCAACCTGCCTTTACTCTGGTGGGTGGTGGTGAATATGCCGCTGCGGCGACTCATCATGCTCAGTCCGATTGCATCCCCAGTGGAACAGCCTGGATCAAGGATTCAGTTTTGAGTTTTCACCCGGAACTCAATTCGGTGAAGTTGGCCAACGGTGCGTCGGTTGAGTATGACTATCTGGTGGTATGCCCAGGGCTCCAGCTGGATTGGCATAAAGTAGAAGGCCTGCTGGAGACGATGGGCAGCAATGGTGTGTGTAGTAATTACCTGCTGGAATATGCCAATTACACCTGGGATTGCATTCAGAATTTTTCCGGAGGATCGGCCCTGTTTACCCAGCCAGCCATGCCCATCAAATGCGCTGGTGCACCGCAGAAGATCATGTACCTGGCAGCGGATCATTTCAGGAAAAATAAACTAACCGCTGATATCGCTTTTCATACCACCTTACCCAGCATGTTTGGCGTGCCTTTGTTTGCCGAAGCGCTTAAAGACGTCGTTGCCAGTTACGGCATCAGTGCCGAGTTCAAGAATACCCTGGTAGCAGTTAACGGGCCGAGGAAAGAAGCCGTGTTTGAGGTCGAAGACGCTGAGGGTAACAAGCACCAGGTCAGCAAGTCATTCGACATGATGCATGTGACGCCACCGCAGAGTGCCCCTGATTTTCTCAAGGGCAGCCCCGTTGGTGATGCCGCCGGTTGGGTCGATGTTGACCCGGCAACACTGCAGCATAAAACCTTCAGTAATATTTTTGGCCTGGGTGATGCGACTAATACACCCAATGCCAAAACAGCCGCCGCCGCGCGTTTGCAGGCTCCCATTGTTGCTAAGGGGCTACTTGCCAGAATCAACCAAACTGCACCACCGGCAGATTATGATGGTTATGGAGCATGTCCACTGGTCACCAGCAAGAACTCAGTGATGCTGGCCGAATTCTGCTACGGCGGTGAAGTAACCCCTTCATTTCCTGGCGACCCCCGTAAACAGCGCTTCAGTTTCTGGTTGCTGAAAAAATACTTTTTCCCGTTCCTGTATTGGAAAGTCATGCTTAAGGGAATTGAATTCAATCCGGCGCATAGGACATACCGATAAGCGCTGAATTCAGGAGTAGCTGAGCGAACAGTGCGCAAGTCCGTATTTGTAACCTTAGGACAGGGTTATTGTCAGGGCTCAGCCCTCATTTTAACCGGGGAGTTTAAAAGCTGGATTGTGTTTTTATAGTGAAGTGGGGAACGAACATAGTGGTGTGGAAAGGAATTTGGAAAACTGTTACGACCTACGCTGTCATCGGTGTTGCTGTGGTGTCCGTTGCCGATATCATAATGGATACCCTGGATCTACCGCCGTTGGCAATGAGGACGATGCTGGCGGCAGTTTTCGCAGGATTACCCTTAACTCTGTTGATCAAGGAACTGACTGATCGGAATAAAGCCCGAGGCGCTTCCAAGGCAGATACGACGTCGAAGCAGTCCGTTCAGGTTGATGACGGAGAGGGTGCCTACAGACAAAAATTGGCAGTTTTACCTTTTGCAAATATGAATCGGGATGATGGCAGTGGTTATTTAGTTGATGGCATTGTTGAAGACCTCATTACCGAGTTTTCCATGGTTCATGAAATTGAAATCTTGTCCAGACAGACCTGTTTCAAATCTAGAGAGAACGATCCAGATATCCAAGGGTTTATAGAGCAATTCGACGTTGATTATCTGGTTTCCGGTAGTATTAGAACGACAGGTTCACGATTGCGTATTTCGGTTGAATTGGTGGATGCTCACGACGGACATGTTACCTGGAGTAACAAGTATGATCGGGTGCTAGAGGATGTACTTGGTATTCAAGATGAAATCATCCGAAAAATCACCATAGCGTTGATTGGTGAAATTGAATTAACCAGTTTGCTAAGAGCAAAACGAAAACCGACCCATAATATGACTTCTTACGAGTTCCTGCTCAAAGGTAAGGAACTGCACCATCGCTTTTCAAAGAACGCAAATGTTCAGGCACTGGAGATGTGGATCATGCCATCAAGACAGACGAAAAAAATGGTCAGGCCTACGCCTGGACGGCTTGCACCTTGGGCCAGGGAATGGGCCGAACTTACTAGGGAGAAGACGCGGACCAGGTCCTTGTTAGTTTGATGGGCCACATTGAAAAGGCAATTGAATTAAACCCAAATAATTTTGAATGTCACAGAATGTTGGCAGAAGTTTTTTTAGCCATGCATGATTTCAGTCTGGCGCTCGAGCACAGCCAGGAGGCCGTTTCCATAAACCCGAATGATCCCAGGGTGCTCAGTATATTCGGTGAGCTTCTGGTTAAGACAGGCTCAATTGATGAGGGCATAAAATGCCTGCAGAAGGCATTTGATCTTGACCCCATTTCGCAGGGTCAGACAAATTCGGATAAAAGGGTTGCTGCCTTGTTTACGGCCTATATGCTGGCGGGAGATGAGGAAAGCTGCGCGTCTATTTTTCGGAAAATACGCTTGCCGCGTATAGAGACCTGGCTACTGCAGGTTCATCTTGCTGGCCAGCAGGAGGAGAACTTTTCAGATTCACCCTGGTATAGGGAAGGTCTTGGCAGGTATCGGCATAGTGACTGGCCAATGGAAATCGATCGGTTTCACCTCAACAACCCGGACCTGGATGCCCGGTTGAAGCGGGATGTTGAGAGATTTGTAACCACAGGTATGCCGGTGGCTTAACGATTTTTGTCTGCAATCCTGATCTTTAGAACTTACTAACAGCACCGTATCAGGTTTGATACAGATTAAAGCATGTCATTTAAACCAAATACGGGCTGGTTTGCTTGCCACCTGCCACGGGTAAAATCCGGGATATCTACCGCTGTACTGCCACGAGCAATGGATTCTTCGCTTAATGCCGAAACCACGCTCATGCTCACCGCATCGTAAACATCAACGACTGCGGGCGCGCCCTTCAATGTTTCGATTAGCGCCCGCAAAATGAAAAAATCCATGCCGCCGTGGCCTGCGCCCACCGCTTTATCCTGAAACCGTTGCCAGAGCGGATGATCGTATTTTTCCAGATATGGCCCTTCATCTTCCCAGCGGTGGGGCTGATCACTCAGGCCTTCGATATAAAGCGAACGGGCATCCTTCTGCCAGATGCCCTGGGTACCCTGGATGCGGAAATTCAGGGAATATGGCCGGGGATTGTTGGTGTCATGACTGAGCACAATGGTTTGACCCTGTGCACATTTGATTACCGTGGTGACAATATCACCATTTTTGAATTTAACCCTTGCGTTGGGGTGTTCAGGTCCGGCGTTGTCGATAATGTATTTGTGTAGGCCACGAGCCTGGCTTGCAGTCGAGGTGAGATAAAGCATTCTATTACCGCGATTGATGCCCAGCATTGGGCTGACCGGTCCGAGGCCATGGGTGGGGTACAGATCACCGTTTCGATCGACAGAATGTTGTGTTCGCCAGCGCGCTTCGGAGAACCCGTTTACACCAAATTCCACTCCGCTACCGTAGGCTTGCTGACCGTTGTTAAATTTCACGTGACGCAGATCATGTTGATAACCACCCTGGCAGTGAAGCAGTTCGCCAAACAGTCCCTTTCTTACCATGTTCAGGATTGCCATGACATCGCGCCGGTAACATACATTTTCCATGATCATGCAGTTCATGCCTGTTTGTTCAGAAGTGTTCACCAGATCCCAGCAATCGGCGACGCTGAGTGCTGCGGGAACTTCCGTGCCCACATGAATGCCGTTTTTCATGGCACTGATCGCCATCGGGTGGTGCCACCGCCAGGGAGTCGCTATATAAACGCCATCGAGGATTTCAGAGCTAACCATCCTACGGAAATCCTCATCGCCTGAACGGTAAACCCGGGGCTTGGGTTTACCAGTATCTTTTAATATCTTTAGTGCAGAGGCAATCATGGTTTCATCAATATCGCAGATCGCGGGTATGTCAACTTCGGGGTATTTCGCTGCCAGCGCTAAGATCCATTGACCGCGCAGGCCGGTTCCAATGAAGCCCAGTTTTATTTGTTTGTGTTTCTTTGAAGCGAGCAGGGACCTGGGCATCATGGTGGTTGCTGTACTCGCCACAGCGGTGGTTTTAATGAAGTTTCGGCGGTTGATTTTTTTTGCCATGGCTTGCTCCAGTTATTCCAGTGGGTAGCGGTTCTCCCTGGTTTGAATAACAGGAAACCTGGGCAGAAACGATTCAATATCAGAACTGGCTGAGCACCTCAGATTCGTATTCAAGATACGCCTCGGGCGTGTCAGTCAGAATGCCGCCGAACATAATCTCATCAACGCCGGTATCGATCATCTCGCCAATACGATCGACGATGTAACCCTTGCTGCCGATGGCAGACCCTTCGCCTAGTCGCCTAGCCGTGATCATCGCTTTACAGGCATTGCTATCTTCAGACAGCAGCGTCGGCATTAGCAGGGTCTTGCGAATCTCGCTGGGGTCGCGGCCGACCTCTTCACAGTGTCGCTGCACAATACCCCACTTGTAGTCTAGGTACTTCCGGGTCATGGGGGCACCTGCCCAACCATCGAGGTTGAAAACATCGCCGAACTTAGCCAAGGTACGCAGCGTTCGTTTTGGGCCGGTGCCGCCCACCATGATGGGGA
>JAPKEK010000191.1 GCA_028822125.1 Pseudomonadales bacterium
TGTCGTTTATCTTTACCGAGATAACTTCGATCAATTACCGCAGCAAAAGCACCTGGACAGGGAGAAGTGGGTCATCGAAGAGTCAGCCAAGTTAAACAAATTATTGCCCACTGCGATCGATCCGGCAGAAAGTTATCTGAAAGGCAAAGGGCTGCATGTCCTGAATCGACGTCAGTTAGGTTGCCTGCAACTGCTCTATGCTTGGCGTGAAAGACTTGCTAGATCAGAAAATGTACCGCGCAACCGCATCGTTGAACCCAAGCAATTGTTCTCTGTTGCCCGATTGGGCTTGGATTCGATCCAGAAACTCAGGGAACAATCCGATTTATCCTCCCGGCAGTTGCGGCGGTATGGATCGCAGCTACTGGAAGTGATGCAACAAGGCAAAAACAGGCTTGAAACGGATCTACCTCAAAGTATTCTGGCTGATTCTGAACCGCTTGATAAAAAGAAACTAAAGAAATTGAAAGAAACTGTCGATAAACGGGCAAGTGAGCTAGGTATTTCACCGGAACTCTTATCAAGACGACGGGACCTGGAGAGCCTGTTGCGTACTGCAAGGCAAGGCGTTGCAGTACTACCAGACTTTATGAAGGGCTGGCGTGAAGAGGTAATTGGCCATACTTTGTTAGAAGCGGTTCAGTGACTCTTTAACGGTATGGTAAACGGATAAATGGGTGAACGGGTGAACGGGAAGGTAAACGGTTTGTAAGCACACTATTGAAAGCATCCTTTGGGGCCTCATGCTGAATGGGGCGGGATTCATATGATGAGAAGTTCATATAATGAAAAGTATAAGATGCGGGGATGTATGCGGCTAATGTCAACGGTTACCGTAAAGTGAGTTTCTGGAAGGAAAAGACGCTGCTTGAAATGACGCAAGGGGAGTGGGAGTCCTTGTGCGATGGCTGTGCGCGTTGCTGCCTTCATAAATTGCAGGACCTGGAAACAGACCTGGTCTACTACACCAGTGTTGCATGTCAGTATCTGGATCAGGACACGTGTCGGTGCCAGAATTATAAGCAAAGAAATGAACTGGTCCCCAGTTGCATAATATTAAAGCCATCGCACATGGAAGAATATAGCTGGTTGCCCGATACCTGTGCCTACCGTTTAATTCATGAGGGTAAAGAACTATTCTGGTGGCATCACCTGGTTTCTGGGCGGGACGATACGGTTCATGAGGCCAACATATCCGTGAACGGAAAATGTATTTCAGAGACCCATGTTCATCCGGATGATTTTGAAGAGAATATTATTAAGTGGGTTGAACAATAGGGATGCAGGGTGATAAATGATTATCTGTTAGCCTGGTTGGTTTACCTGGTTGCTGGTTGTCTCATGGCAGCTGTAGTCTGGCGGGTAACTTCCCGTGCAAGTTACTCTTGGCGGGCACTTATCAGAGGAACTTATCTTGTTATTACCTTTACGCCCTGGGTACTCATCGACTATCCCGGCTTTTATGCCCCGGCATTTATAATTTTGATAATGGATCTGTTTCTTAAGGGCTCAGGTAATAGCCTGGCAGGCGGTCTGGCGCTGCTTGGATCTTTTACTTTCATGCTGATTTTCCTCAGTTTCCGGGCATTTAGGAAGTCAAGCCAGGCACCCTAGAAGTCATCGAGTTGAACCCATTTGCGCAGCTTATAGTGATTGGCTGAGAATTCTTGAGTGCTTGCTATGCATCACCAGTCAAATTAAAGTACCCACCCAGAGCTAATTATATTCATCAGATCAGGAAAGAAGCAGCCTTATGAAATTTGCAAGCACGAGCACCTACATTGCTACAGAAGAGTTACAGATGGCAGTGAATGCAGCAGTAACGTTGGAAAGACCACTATTGATAAAAGGAGAACCGGGAACAGGTAAAACAATGCTTGCAGAGGAAATTGCGGCTTCCCTTGGCCTGCCGATCATTCCCTGGCATATCAAATCTACTACCAAAGCGCAGCAGGGCCTGTATGAATACGATGCTGTTTCAAGATTGAGGGATTCGCAGTTAGGTGATGATAAAGTCCATGACATTGGCAATTATATTGAAAAAGGTAAGTTATGGGATGCCTTTGATGCTGATAATAAGGTGGTTCTCTTGATCGATGAAATCGATAAGGCAGATATTGAGTTCCCCAATGATCTGCTGCTGGAACTCGACAAGATGGAATTTTTTGTCTATGAGACTGGTGAAATCGTTAAGGCTAAGGTGCGCCCGATTGTTGTGATTACCTCGAATAATGAAAAGGAACTACCGGATGCCTTTCTGCGCCGTTGTTTCTTCCATTATATCCAGTTCCCTAATCGTGAGACCATGCAGGAAATTGTCGATGTGCATCATCCGGATATAAAGAAAGATCTTGTCAAAGAAGCTATGGAAATTTTCTTTGATGTACGCAAGGTGCCGGGTCTGAAGAAAAAGCCCTCCACGTCAGAATTGATTGATTGGTTGAAATTGCTTATGGCCGATGATATTCCTGACGAAATACTGACCAATCGAGACACCTCGAAAGCCATTCCTCCGCTTTATGGTGCTCTGGTCAAGAACGAACAGGATGTACAGTTACTCGAGAGGCTGGCATTTATGAATCGACGTCAGGCGAGCGGCAATAATTCCGGTGGACCCGGTTAAATTGGTTTTATTAGCAACTCTTGATTAAGAAGCTAGAATAAATGAGGCAGAATACGGCCAGATGAAGTTGGCCATAGCTAAGTAAGGAAACCACCAGAATGCTGATAAACTTTTTTATGGAATTGAAAAAGACCAGGATTCCAGTATCGATTACGGAGTTACTCCAGTTGATAGAGGTCCTAAAGGCCAGACTGGTGTACGCAGACATCGATGAATTTTACTACCTGAGTAGAATGACGATGGTCAAGGACGAACGTCACTACGATAAATTTGATCGTGCGTTCAGTACTTACTTTAAAGGTCTGGAAGATCTTGCCAGTCTGCTGTCTTCGCTCATTCCGGATGAGTATCTGCGTCGAGAGTTTGAAAAATCCCTGACCAAGGAAGAGCTTGAAAAGATTAAATCGCTGGGTGGCCTGGAAAAGCTGATTGAAGCCTTTAAAGAAGAGGTTGAGAAGGCGGCCAGGGGAGAAGGCGATAAGAAAGATCAGGAAGGCAAGGGTAAGAACGGTCGTGGCAAGGAGGGCGATGACAAGCGGGGCAAGAAACGCCGTGGGCGTCGTCAGTGGGATAAGCGGGATTATAAAGGCTACGATGACAATGTTGAGTTAGGTACGCGGGGTATGAAAATTTCCATGCGTCGCCTGAGGAAACTTGCCCGAACTGGCGCCGATGATGAGTTTGATATCGATACGACGATATCCAAGACGGCCAAGAATGGCGGGCTGCTGGATATCATTATGCGACCTGAACGCAAGAACACCGTGAAGGTCCTGCTGTTACTTGATAACGGCGGGTCGATGGATTCACATGTTCGAGTCTGTGAAGAGCTGTTCTCTGCAGCCAGGTCAGAATTCAAGCACCTGGAAACCTATTATTTTCATAATTTCATCTATGACGGGGTGTGGAAAGAGCATAGAAGGCGTATGAATGAGCGAATCGATACCCATGACATATTGCACAAATATAGCCATGACTATAAGGTAATATTCGTTGGCGATGCCACTATGGCGCCGTACGAGATCACCCATTCGGGCGGTAGCGTTGAGCATTGGAATGAAGAGGCAGGCGCAGTCTGGTTTCAGCGAGTGCAGGATAATTTCGATAAGGTTATCTGGATCAATCCAACGCCCCTGGATACCTGGGAGTATTCCACTTCAGTGGGACTGACCAAGAAACTCATTGAAGATCAAATGTTTCCCCTGACCATTCGTGGTATTGAAGAAGGTATGAATTTCCTGTCTAAGTAGCATTTTACAGGAAGCGCAGCAAGGCCGCTTTGCCTAGGGTCCTTTGTGATTAACATGCCATGAGCAGATCAGGTGAAACAGAATTCATCAATTTTCCAGCGAGCGCTAGACACTTGCATGATTCGCGACCGATTCAAGTTGAATCGGCAGTGGCAGCAACACGGTATGTCAAAGCGTTTGGATCAGCGTTTGCAGGAATCCAAGGCACTCGCAGATCAGCGTAGAAAAAACGCGCCCGCTATCCGTTATCCTGAAATTTTGCCGGTCAGTGGTCGGGTCGACGATATTAAACAGGCGATCCGTAACCATCAGGTGATTATACTGGCGGGTGAAACGGGGTCGGGCAAGACCACCCAGATACCAAAAATCTGCCTCGAACTGGGTCGCGGTGTCTATGGGATAATCGGCCATACTCAGCCACGAAGAGTAGCGGTTCGTACCGTTTCTGCCCGGCTCGCTGAAGAGTTGAATGTAACCTTGGGAGAGCAGGTCGGATATCAGATTCGTTTCAGTGATCGTAGTAAGGCGATATCACAGGTTAAAGTCATGACCGATGGTGTGCTCCTGGCTGAGACGCAGCATGACCGCTTTCTAGAAAATTATGACACCTTGATTATTGATGAAGCTCACGAGCGTAGCCTGAACATCGATTTTTTAATCGGTTACATCAAACGAATTCTTCCCAAGCGACCCGATCTCAAAGTCATCATCACCTCGGCGACGATTGATCTGGACCGATTTTCCCATCACTTCAAACAAGCACCGATTATAGAGGTGTCTGGGCGCACTTATCCCGTGGAAGTCTGCTATCGCCCCCTTGTTGAGCAGGAAAAGCGAGAAGATTCAGATGAGCGTATGTACAAGGGAGTGCTCAATGCACTGGATGAGATAAGGGTGCTGGAACGCGCTCATGGCTCACCTGGCGGTGTGTTGATTTTTCTCAGTGGGGAAAGGGAAATTCGTGAGCTGGCGCTGCTTATCAAGCGCAGTAGTCAATTTAAGGGTGAACTTTTACCGCTATATGGTCGTTTGAGTAACAGTGAGCAGAACCGGGTGTTTGCGCCTGTACGGCAAAGTCGCATTGTACTGGCTACTAATGTTGCAGAAACCTCATTGACAGTGCCTGGCATACGCTATGTTATTGATGCTGGCCTTGCTCGTATTTCCAGGTATTCGGTTAATTCCAAGGTTCAGAGGTTGCCGGTTGAACCCATTTCACGAGCCAGTGCGGATCAGCGTAAGGGCCGTTGTGGTCGAGTCAGCGCTGGGGTCTGCTTTCGGCTTTACTCCGAAGAAGATTTTTTGTCCAGACCTGAATTTACCACGCCGGAGATCCTAAGAACTAACCTGGCCGCGGTTTTGTTGCAGATGCTCAAATTGAGGTTAGGCGACGCAGCCAAGTTTCCGTTTATAGAGCGACCTGAGCAGAGACAGGTGAATGATGGTTTTATGCTGTTGCATGAGCTGGCGGCAGTGGATGAGCAACGGGCGTTATCAAAGACAGGTCGGCAGATTGCAGAATTTCCCATTGATCTTCGGTTAGCGCGGATCATACTTGAGGCAAGGCGATTTGGTTGCCTTACTGAAATACTAGTGATCGTCAGTGCCTTGTCGATCCAGGATCCAAGAGAACGGCCCCAGGATGCCCAGCAGAAGGCCGATTTTCGGCATCGGGCCTGGCGACATGAGCAATCGGACTTTATGGATTACTGGACCCTGTGGGTCGAGTATGAAGCACTGAGGCAGGAATCCACTCAGGGCCAGTTACGACGATACTGTCGTGAGAATTTCCTGTCATTCCTGCGTATGC
>JAPKEK010000192.1 GCA_028822125.1 Pseudomonadales bacterium
CTATTGAAACGTATTTGATGACCAGCAAGGCCTGTTATGAGCTGCCCGCAGGAAACTCAGCTCTACCTAGCAGGACAGGTTTATTTTGGAGGGTAAAAAGCGCATGTCCACCTGTTATCTGCGCTAGAGCATCTGCGGCGAGCAGAACCGCACCCGCAGTCCAAGTAGTTCTTTCTTCAGGCCAGATTGCTTTATCAGGATAGACATAACCAGTCCAGTAGGATCCATCTTCCCTGCGGAACTGGTGAATCCAGCTGAATACCTCCACCGCACGCTTGTATTGCCCGATAGATAGAAGAGACATGACCAATTCACAGGTTTCGGCAACAGTCACCCATGGTTCGTCATTAACACAGCGGCAGCCGAGTTGGTCAACGACGAACTCGTCCCATCGGGCGTTGATGCAATCTACGGCTTTCTTGCCCTGTATAACTCCGGTAAGAACAGGATAAAACCAATCCATGGCAAAACGTTGTTTGCTCTCCCAGGTCTGGTCAAAACTTTCGGGTCGGTTGGTTAACGCGTTACCCAGGGCTTCTCTCATCGATATCAGTTGCTCAGCGGGTTCATTGAGAACTTCCGCGATGTTGATGGCGCAGGCCAGGCTCTTGTAAATAGAACTGCAGCCGGTAACTAAAGCATCTTTTCGTATGCCCTCACGGGAATCCAGTGCCCAGTAAATCTGACCTTGTTCGCCCTGCAGGGTCGAAATAAAATCCATTGCTCGAGATACTGTAGGCCAGAATGATCTGAGGAAATCCCGGTCTTTAGTTATTAAATAGTGGTGCCAGATTCCAGTGGCAACATAAGCCACGAAATTGGACTCGATTCGACTGGTATCTTCAGCCTTGAACCCTTTATAAGCGACGTACCAGCCACCGTTGTCGAGTTGCCTGTCTTTCAGCCAGCCATAGGCTTGCTCGGCTTGCTTGTGTCTGTTGCCAATGGATAGAGCCATGGTGGCCTCAACATGGTCCCACGGGTCTGTTATACCATCATCGAACCAGGCAATGTCGCCACCTGGAGACTGTACGCAAGCAATATAATCTATGGTTTTTTCAAAGTAGGCTTGGGGATAGAAGCCCTTGGCGACATAAACTTTGGTCAAGCTAGGCTCCCTTCAGATTTACGCTCTCGGTGAACGAAATACATGACAACACTCTTGCCTAGGATGGGATTAAGTAGGCTGTCGGCTATACGAGTTATCCATGGTTGCTTCATCAAGTCCCAGACCAGAAAGCGATGATATTGCTTTACTATCCAGTTTTCAGCCTGGGGATCATCTTCCTGCCAGAATAAGCATTTTAGCCACCAGTATGGCACATGTAATGAGTGGGCATAATGTTTATCGAATCTGGCAAAGCCGATAGATTCGATGTGGCCCTGGAGCTTCCTGGCATTGAATATTCTCACATGGCCTCCCTCTACTTCGTGATAAGCTTTGCTCAGCATCCAGCAGACCCATTCCGGGAAAAATCTTGGCACACTGATACCCAGAATTCCTCCAGGCTTGAGAACTCGTTTTATTTCAGTTAACACCAAAGGGTAGTCATGGATATGTTCGAGTACTTCTGAGCAGATTACTTTATCAAATTGATGGTCGGCAAATGGCAGTGACTGGCCATTGCCTGAAATAAAGGATAGATCCCTGTCAGTTTGGTCTGGTTGCTGGAAATCGGCAAATCGCTGCTTAGCTGTATTGAGGTCGTTAATGGACAGGTCCAGGCCAATGGCAGATACATTTTTCAGAAGGTAGGCACTAATGCTATGCCGGCCTTCGCCGCAACCCAGGTCAAGAAGCTGATCTCCATGGGTCAGGGTAAGACGTTTAAAATTGATTGTTTCAAGGGACATTGGCAGGGGCTCCCGGAATAGCGCGGTACAGGGTGGCTATGGCATCGGCTGCGCGTGCCCAGCTGAATTTTTTCAGTATTCGCTTGCGAGCATGTTGGCCCAGTGATTTCCGCTTTTCGGGAGAGTCCAGCAGGCCATTAATAGCAAGTGCGATGGCTTCTCTGCTCCGGGTTGGCACAATGATACCGCAGTCACCAATGACTTCAGGTAAGGCCCCGCCATCGGTTGAGATAACCGGCAAGCCACAAGCCATGGCTTCGGCAGCGGGTAGTCCAAACCCTTCATAAATAGAAGGAACAACGACGATACAGGCCTGGGCATAGAGTTGTACCATTTCAGCTGCTGTGACCTGGCTGTGTATGCTAATTTGGTTCTGTATGTTCAGAGCCCTGATAAGCTTGTCTGATTCACCGTCCTGTTTTAAGTTTCCAATCAGGCACAGTTCTATTTCCGGGTGCGTGGATTTGACAATGGCGATAGCTTCCAGCAGATAGTTAATACCCTTAAGGGGTGCATCAGCGCTGGCGGTCGTCATGATAGTGAAGGGTTTGCGGGCGATATTGTCCAGAGGCTTGAATAGCTCTGTATCGATGCCATTGTGAACGACGTCGATGGACCCTGGGGCAATATCAAACGCCGCTGCGATGTCCTGCTGCGCTGCACGGGAAACGGTAACGATGTGTTTGAGCCTGGGAACGACCTTCTTTTGCATTCGCAGAAAAGAGTGCCATCTTTTTATCAGCAGACGCATACCCCAGTGTTTGGTTTGCGATAAAGCGATTTTCAAGTCGCTTGTAATAGGGTGATGAATGGTGGTCAACACTGGATAGCCCAGTTCTTGAAGTTTCAATACACCGTAACAGAGACTTTGATTATCGTGAATGATGTCATAGTGGGGCTTGTTAATTTTAAAGTGATGGACCAGTCGGCGGCCGAAAGTATAAGGTTCAGGAAAGCCACCGGTTAAAGTGCTGAAATATTCGAAGCTGTCGGTGAGAGATAACAGGATATTGGGCCGGAAGGCGGAAACGTGGTCCATTTCGGCGTAGAGATCCAGGCTCGGTAAGGTGATGAGTCCTACCCGGGGATCCAGGTCGGGGTAGGGTGGCCCTGAGATTACATCGACTTCATGACCTGCCTCGACCAGGGCCTGGCTGAGATAACGGATGTAGATACCCTGTCCACCACTATAGGGATTGCTGCGATAGCCCAGCAGGCAGATCTTCAAAGGCTTTAGCACATGGCCGGCACCGGATGGGCCCGGGTTTCCTTGAGGCACTGTTTGTCCTGGAGGTTGCTGAGTCTTGTTACATTCTGCTGCGGTCAATGCTGGGTATCCACAAAAGACAGCTATGTTACCGATTTAGGATGAAAATGCGAATGACTCGTGCAGCCTGGTTGTCGATATTTGAATTGCTCCCTTTGAATCGGTATATTGTGAATAATTTTAATGTAAAAGATAGAAATCATGAATATTATTCAAGGATGTGACGCGTGATAGAACTGCGCCACCTTAAAACCTTACAGGCGCTTCGGGAAACTGGAAGTTTAGTTGAGGCAGCCGATAGATTGTATTTGACTCAGTCTGCCCTTTCTCACCAGATTAAGGATTTGGAAGATAGGCTTGAATGCAAACTGTTTGCCCGTAAAACAAGACCTCCCAGGTTTACCAGTGCAGGCCGGCTGCTGTTGACTCTGGCTGATGAAGCGGTTCCGCTGTTTAAGACGGCTGAACGGGATATTGCCCGGCTTTCAGGGGGAGAAGCGGGTCGTCTGCACATCTGCATAGAATGCCACAGTTGCTTTCAATGGTTGGTGCCCTGTATCAATCGTTATCGCGTAAATTGGCCTGAAGTTGAGCTGGATTTATCGGGGGGATTCAATTTTACGCCATTTCCAGCGTTGTCAAGGGGTGATATTGATCTGGTGATCACTTCCGATCCCATTGAAATGGCTGGCATTCATTATGTTCCCCTTTTTCACTATGAAGCCATGCTGGCACTGGCCAAGAATCACCGGCTGACTAAGCGAGGTTATGTCACACCGGATGAAATGGCTGGTGAAACGCTGATTACCTATCCCATCGATCGTAATCGACTGGATATTTTCACCCGATTTTTGGATCCTTATGATCTGGAACCCGAAAATACGCGTACCGCTGAACTTACTCCAATGATGGTGCAGCTCGTTGCCAGTGGGCGCGGTGTCGCCTGCTTGCCGAATTGGGCCTTGACAGAGTACCTGGACTCGGACGTCATTACCGCGAGAAAGCTTGGCCCGGATGGTCTGTGGTGCAAGCTGTATGCTGCCATTCGTGAGGAGCAGTTGGATACGCCTTTTATGGAGGACTTCCTAACAACTGCGGTAGTGAGCAGTTTCGACTCCTTGAGTGGTATCGTCAGGATTAATGATAACGAAGAGGGACCCGGCGAGGTACCGCGGACGACATAGGGTTTCTTCCAGGCGGCTATTCCGATAAGAAAAAGCCCCTGGATACTTTCATACCCAGGGGCTCTGTCTTTTCTTACGGGAGCATACTCCGAGCTACTGTAACTCGGAGGCTCCCTTTATAGACTGACTATTGATGGGATCACCTCCTTTACGTTCAGGGTGTTGAAAGGAGCGCCTTAGGTTCCCCCTGGTCAGAACTTGTTGGCGGCGAGAAATCGATGTAGTTAATTTAAAGTTGAATGGGACGGCTGTCAAAGTGTTTTTGATAGCGCTATGGCACAAGGGTTTCGGTTGACCAGCTGGTTTCTTTTTTTGTATGGCGTTCTCGGAAATGAGGCTCTTCATTCTGAGTCAGTCGCAGGTAATCAACTTGCTGGATTTCAACGGTAAAAGCACCAGCCGACGAAGGCATCTTAAGTTCTTCTGCGGGTGTTTGCTTACCGAGGATTTTCAGGCCATCTGTTAACACTGTTCGTGATTCAATGGGTCCGCTCTGCGGGTGGCCTGATTGATAGAAGTAGTCTAAAAGCTTACTTTTGTCAGGGCGACGCTGCCAATCGTTTTCAAGGCTGTCCTGGGCAAGGGCGCAGCAATTACCTGAGAGTCGATACTGAATCTGGATGCTGGGATACCACAGGAGTATCTGACAGCAGGGGTTGGCTGTCAGTATCCCCCATTTGGGGCTGGTTTTATTGGAAAATAAGGTCAGTGAGCTGTCAGAAATTGATCTTAGAACCAGCGTTCTGACACTCGGCAGTCCGTTTTGATCAGCCAGTGCAAAGTAGCATACATTGTGATTGGGATCAGCCAGCGCTTTGGCTCGTTCCAGATCATTTTGTAATTGCAGCAATATTGTCATGTTAATCTCATTGTTTTTAATAAATGTCAGGATCGAAACTCTGGTCGGCAATTGTTTCGTTGTTACAGGTTAGTGTTAATTGAATCTGTTGTTGCCTGATCAGGAAAACACCTTCAACCCATTCGTGCCATTCGTAGCCGGTCTGTACTGAGGTCGTCAGTTTAAGATAATCTGCTTGCTCTGCCTTGTCCCGAATAATGCCGTTAACCTTCAATTCAACGGGATCCCTATCAGAATAGCCGATGCTAATAGTTGAACCATGATACTTGCTGGTCAGTTCTGGCATAGTGTGGGCATGACCTTGTTTTACTCAATTGCTCGATGAATGCGTTGTGTATGATGAATGAGCGGCGGAGTTGTTGTATGATTTGCGTCATCAATATACAGGGTGTTCAGCATGAGTCAAATCTCCGAATTAAAGGCATCGGTTGAAGAAATTTTAAACGCTTTGCATCGGCTTGGACCGAATCGAGTTGTGGCCTTGTCAACCCATAAGACTAAGGCGCTAATTGCTGAAAT